>DLMW01000048.1:461-3209 GCA_002478245.1 bacterium UBP18_UBA7526 | reverse complement strand
GTTGGCTGTTACTTGCTTAGGACTCTTAGGATCTTGCGCAGTTCTCGCTTACATTCCTTTATCAGATCGGGCAAGACCGTCTCTGTCTTAAGCCTCTTCTTTGCCCCGGCAACAGAATATTTCTCCTTATAGAGTAAATCCTTTATCCTGAGGATAGTCTCTATATCCTTCCTCTGATACCTCCTCCTTCTCGTCTCAGACTTCACCGGTTTCAAGAATTGCCTGAACTCCTTCTCCCAATATCTCAAGACATGGGAGGGAACCCTGGTGATCTTACTTACTTCAGTGATGGAGAAGAAGAGTTTATTGGGAATACGAACTTTCATTGATCCTTGATTGCCGTCTTAGTCTCTCGCCTGCTTACTCACTTGCTTTCCTACTTTCTCACCTTCTCCTTTAGGGTGGGGGCGGGGCGGAATACCGGAACCTTTCGGGAAGGAACCCACAGAGGCTCTCCCGTTCTGGGGTTGCGGCCTCTTTTCTCCTTGGTCAGGCGAATCTCGAAGCTGCCCAATCCCTCAAGCCTTACCTTCTCGCCCCTGGCCAGGCCTTCCCCCATCCCTTCAATGATGGCCCCTATGGCCTCCTTCGCCTTTTTCTGGGAAAGGCCGAGAGAGGCTATCCTATTGACTATATCTTTCTTAATCGTCACTCCTTCCTCTCTGTCTTTCTGGTCATGAGTTCAAACTCGGCATCCCTGGGATCCTTGCCTCCGAATAGAACCTGGTAGAGTTCCTCAGTGATGGGCATCTCCACCTTATACTTTTTACTTAGTTCATAGGCGCTCTTTGTGGTGGGCACCCCTTCCGTGACCATGCCAATCTCCCTCTGGGCCTCTTCCAACCTCCTCCCTTTGGCAATCCTCTCTCCCAATCCTCGGTTTCTACTATGCCGGCTAATACAGGTAGTGATGAGGTCCCCCATTCCGGAGAGTCCAGCAAAGGTCTCAGGTCTGGCTCCCAGGGCCACACCCAATCGGGCGATCTCCGCCATTCCCCGAGTCATCAGAGCCGCCTTGCTATTATCCCCTAAGCCGAGGCCATCACAGATTCCGCTGGCGATGGCGATGATATTCTTTAAAGCTCCTCCCAACTCTACGCCAATGGTGTCGGGATTGGTATAGACCCTGAAGTAGGGGGTGGTGAATATCTCCTGTATCTCCTGGGAGAGTTTCCTGCTGGAAGTAGAGGCCACGATAGTGGTCGGGATCTCCCTTGAGACCTCCTCAGCATGGGAAGGCCCGGATAAGACCACGATCCTATTTTCGGGAAAGTAGGATTTAATTATCTGGGACATCCTCAAGTTTGTCCCTACCTCTAATCCTTTTGTGGCACTGATTAAGACTACTTTTTGGGAGATCTTTACTTTCGCTAGCTTCTCCACTACTTCCCGCAAGGCCTGAGAGGGAACGACGATTAATACCGTCTCTTTCCCTTTGGCTATCTCTTTTAAATTTGAGGAGATGAAGATCTCTTCAGGGATGGGGATTCCGGGAAGGAACCGGCGATTCTCTCTCTCCCTAGCGAGCCTCTCTGCCTGTTCCTTGAGATACTCCCACAAGGCTACCTCATGGCCCTTCTTAGCCAATAGTATGGCCAAGGTGGTTCCCCAGCTTCCCGCTCCCAGGACAGCGATCTTTCTCACCCTGTGAGAGATAGGTCGTCCTGGGCGACGGTAACTTATTCGCTTCATTTTCTTTTTATTTTCATTTGTTCTAACGGGGCTCATTCCTTACTCCGAAAGGGCATAAAGAGGCTTTCAACCTACTGCCTTCTCCTCCCCTTTCTATAAAAGGAGAGTCTATTCTCTTTACCCTTAATGAGCCTTTTGATATTTGGGATATGCTTCATAACAACTAAGAGGGCGGCCAATAAGGCAAACCAGAAGTAGGGTAGGGGCCAGGCAAAGGGTAAAAAAGCTACCAGGATAGGAAAGAGAATAGCCCCTGAGATAGAGCCGAGAGAGACATAGCGAGTTAAGAGTATAACTACTACTCCTGCCAATAGAGCTATTCCTATCGCTTGAGGAACCAAAGCAAAGAAGACCCCGATACTGGTGGCTACTCCTCGACCTCCCTTGAATTTCAAGAATACCGTCCAATCGTGGCCACAGATGGCTGCTATTCCACAGAAGACCTTTACCCATTCATAGGAGGGTAGTCCACTAATCGCTAAACGACTGATAAAAAGGACAGCAACCGATCCTTTTAGGACGTCACCAAGAAGAACGGTTATCCCTGGGGCCGGGCCCAGGACGCGGAAGGTATTGGTGGCTCCCACATTCCCTGAGCCATGCTCTCGTAAGTCAATCCCCCGGAGAAGCTTTCCCATAATGTAACTGGTGGGAATAGAACCCAAGAGATAACTCAATGTAATGGCTAAGAAAAGCATCTACTTCTGTAATAAGCGGAGGCTACCGCGGAGAAGATAGTGAACCCCAGAGATGGCGATGAAGAGTGCTGCCCATCCAGCAAACCAGAGAGTGGTTTTAGGGTAGGGCCGATGGGGAGGGGTAAAGTTCAGAATGAGGGTTAGGATGACTGTGGCCAGACAGAGAAGGGAGCTGAACTTCCCCCATCCACTGGGAATGATGCGCTCGATCTTCCCCAGTCCCTTATAGAGTATTATGCCACCTAAAAGGAGCACAGAGTCACGAGCGATGACCGTCCGCATGAGCCAAGGAGGAAGCATTCCCTTTATAGTTATTGAGATTAAGGCAGTGATGATGAGGAGATGGTCTGCTATGGGA
>DLMW01000048.1:0-353 GCA_002478245.1 bacterium UBP18_UBA7526 | reverse complement strand
GATGGTCTGCTATGGGATCCAGAAAACTTCCCAGGGTAGTTCTTAAACCTCTGGTGCGGGCAAGGTAGCCGTCCAGGGCATCGCTAAAGGCGGCCACGCAGAAGATACTCAGTGCCAAGGGCCTATTCCCCAAGCCAAGAATAACGGCCGCAAAGCAGGGAATGAGAAGGAAACGGCCGATGGTTATCTTATTGGGGAGATTCATCCCGTTAGACTTCTACTTTTCCTTGGGGTGACGTCTTTTTAATAAGCTTTCTCAATCCTTACCCCTGAATAGTAGTATTTTAGGATTTCTTTGTAGTCCTTGCCTTCCTCTGCCATTCCCCTTGCCCCCCACTGACACATCCCTACCC
>DLMW01000047.1:10934-18840 GCA_002478245.1 bacterium UBP18_UBA7526 | reverse complement strand
TTGGCCAGAAGGTTATGATCACTCTTATCCGGGATGGAGTGAAGAAGAGTATCCCAGTGGTCACTGCTGCGAAGCCCTCTGAGATGCCGGAGATAGAAGCAAAGGTTCCCGAAGAGGTAGAGGGGGAAGGGGCGAAAGCCTTGGGGATGGATGTCTCCTCCATTACTCCCCAGTTACAGCAACGCTATAACCTTAGCGATACTCAAGGGGTAGTGGTCACAGAGATAGAGATGGGTTCCAGGGCCTATCGTATGGGGGTGAGGGAAGGGGACATCATTAAGGAGATCAATAGAAGAAAAGTCCAGACCATGGCAGACTTTACTCAGCTCACAAGAGGAATCAAGGAGGATGCCCAAATAACCCTGCTCATAAAGAGAGGGGGGTATACTATGTACCTCTCTTTCCACGAGAAAAAATTCCCCTAATTACTTAAGGAAGATTTACCCCCACCACTTTCTTAGCTCCCAATATGAGGCTTAAAGAGTGGTGGGGGATTTTTTTATTGATTTTAACCTTAGCTTGTGATAAGATAAAGATAGTTTAAGTAAGAGGCAGGAGGAGAGCATTGTTAAAGAGATATACGCTACCCGAGATGGGTGGAGTCTGGAGTGAGGAGAATAGGTTTAGGAAGTATCTAGAGATCGAGATCCTGGTCTGTGAGGCCCTCGCAGAGATTGGTCAGATCCCGAAGGAAGCAGCAGAAAAGATTCGCCAGAGATCGGAGATAGATATCAAAAGAATAATGGAGATTGAGAAGGTAACCCGCCACGAGACCCTTGCCCTCATTGAAGCAATGAGTGAGAAAATAGGAAAGGAGGCAAGGTTCCTTCACTTAGGCTTAACCTCATCCGATATTCTGGATACTGCTTTAGCCCTCCAACTAAAAGAATCCTCCGATCTAATTATCAAGGACTTAGAGGATTTGATAAAGACCTTATCTAAGGAAGCGAAAAGATATAGAGATACGATTATGATAGGCAGGACCCATGGGATTCATGCCGAGCCGACTACCTTTGGCCTCAAACTCCTTCTCTGGAGAGAGGAGTGCCGAAGAAACCTGGAGAGGATGAGGGAGGCAAAGGAGGTAGTATCCTATGGAAAGATCTCCGGGCCAGTGGGGACCTATTCCCATATCGATCCCAGGATAGAGAGGATGGTCTTGAAAAGATTGAACCTGAGACCCGCTCCCATCTCTACCCAGGTCATTCAGAGGGATAGGCAGGCCCAGTACCTCGCTACCTTAGCCCTGATCGCTACTTCTCTGGAGAAGTTCGCTCTTGCCTTGCGGAGCCTCCAGAGGACAGAGATCGGGGAGGTGGAGGAGCCATTCGCTAAAGGACAGAAGGGCTCCTCTGCCATGCCCCATAAGAAAAACCCCATAATCTGTGAGAGGATCTGTGGTCTGGCCCGAATAGTGAGGGGAAACCTCTTAGCCGGCCTGGAGAACATCCCTCTCTGGGAGGAGAGGGATATCACTCACTCCTCAGTGGAAAGAATCATTATCCCAGATTCAAGCATCCTGGTCAATTACATGCTCCATCAATTCAGAGAAATAATTGAAGGCTTAAAGGTCTATCCGGAAAAGATGCTCGAGAACCTGGAGAAGACAAAGGGTCTCATCTTCTCTGAGGGGGTACTACTGGAATTGATGAAGAAGGGTCTCTCCCGGAAAGAGGCCTATCCCCTTGTCCAGAGGAATGCCTTCCGGGCCAAAGAGAAGGCTAGAGAATTCAGGGGCTGTCTATTAGAGGATAAAGGGGTTACTAAGTACCTCAAGCCCCGAGAGATAGAGGATTGCTTTGATCTCAAGTATTATCTGCGTAATGTGCATAAGATTTATAAGAGATTGGGTATATGAACCCGAGAAACATGAATTATCTGAAGTAAGGAAGGGCGGGGTGAGGACCGCACTTTTGGTCGTTGACATGCAGAACGACTTCATCCGCTTCAAGAACTCACCAGTCTATGTTCCACCGGCCAAGAAGATTATCCCCAGGATAATCAAACTTTTAACTACCTGCCGCAAGAGAAAGATCCCTATTGTTTATGCCCTTACTTCCCATAAAAGGGATAGAAGCGATTGGGCATTACTGGATAAGAAATACCATCGCGCCTACTGCATAGAGAATACCCCGGGGATAGAGATTATCCCTGAGCTCAATCCTCAAAAGGGAGAATATATTATCCGGAAGAGGAGATATAGCGCCTTCTATAAGACAGGTCTGGATAGGCTTTTGAAGAGGTTAAAGGTTAAGAGGCTTATTGTCTGTGGGGTAACGACCAGCTGTTGTGTCTCTTCTACAGTAAGGGATGCCTACTTCAGGGACTATGAGGTAGTGGTAGTCTCTGATGCAGTGAGCGCTACCCACAGGGACCTGCATAGGGCGGCCCTAAAATATTTCCGGAAGGATATTGGTCCGGTATTAAGGACAGAGGAAGCCATCAAGCATTTAGAGAGTAACCAGTAAGAAAGGGTTTACGGTTAACAGTAAACAGCGCCCCCAAAGGCCGAGCGGGTAAACGGTAAACTAGCCAAATGGAGTAAGCGATGAAAAGGGTTCTGATCAGTGTCTCTGATAAGAGAGGCATTGTTCCCTTTGCTAAGGGATTAAAGAGAATGGGTTTTGAGATCATCGCCACCGGAGGCACAGCGAGAGCACTTAGAAGTGCGAATATCCCAGTTAAGACTATCTCAGGGATTACTGGTTTTAGAGAGATTTTGGGGGGAAGGGTAAAGACCCTGCATCCTGCGATCTTTGGGGGGATATTGGCCTTACGCAACCGAAAGCACTTAGAGGAACTGGCAAGAGAGGATATAGAACCCATCGATCTTGTTGTCGTTAACCTCAAGCCTTTTAAGAAGGATTTGGAGGACCTGGATATCGGAGGGGGAGCCTTAATCCGATCGGGGATTAAAAATTTTAAGGGTGTGGGAGTAGTCATCGATCCCGAGGATTATGTAAAGACCATAGATGAATTGAGAGAAAGAAGAGCCAGTCTATCATTGAAGACCAAAGAAGACTTGGCCAGGAAGGCCTTTACCTATATCCTTCATTATGATAGAATGGTATATGAATACTTGACAGGCTACGGGCTCCAGGCTGCAGGCTACAAGCTACCTGAGAGGCTATACTTAGATTATGAGAAAGTTAGAGATTTGAGATACGGGGAGAATCCCCACCAGAGAGCAGCATTATATAGAGAGTTCGGAGTAGAAGCTATAAAGCAACTATGGGGAAAGGAGCTATCCTTCAATAATATTCTGGATTTAGACGTTGCTTCAGGGATAGTTAGAGAATTTAAAGAACCAACTGCGGTTATCATTAAACATACCAACCCCTGTGGTGTAGCCCGGGATAGGAGTTTAGTCAGCGCCTATCAGAAGGCAAGGGCCTGCGATCCAGTTTCTGCCTTTGGGGGAGTGGTTGGTTTGAATCGAAAGATCGATCTTCCCCTAGCCCAGGAGATAATCTCCACCTTCATTGAAGCCGTCAGCGCTCCCGGGTTTAGTCCCCAGGCTTTACGGATTTTAAAGAGAAAGGAGAATCTGCGAATAATGAAAATCACCGATTACCGATTACCGATCACCGATCACCCAGAAGATATGCGGACAGTGGGCTGGGGATTATTAGTTCAGGATAGAGATACTAAGGATGTGGGAACCGGCGACCTGAGAGTGGTGACCAGAAGATCTCCCAGCAAAGAAGAAATAAAGGCTTTACTCTTTAATTGGAAAGTGGTAAAATATATTAAGTCCAATGCTATTGTCATAGGGAACACGAATCAGACTCTCGGCATCGGTGCTGGCCAGACCTCTCGTATTGACGCAGTAAAGATTGCTATCTCAAAGATGCAATCCCTTAGCTCTGACCCCTTAACCCTTGACCCTATAGTATTAGCTTCTGATGGCTTCTTCCCTTTTAGGGACTCCATCGATGAAGCAGCCAAAGCAAGGGTCTCTGCTATTATCCAACCAGGAGGTTCGCTAAGGGATAAAGAAATAATTAAAGCCTGTAACGAGTGTGATATAGCCATGGTCTTCACGGGCCTAAGGCACTTCAGGCATTAGCAACGCAAAAACGCTAAATTTAACTGAGAGACACAAAATCTTGGCGCCTGCCTCTGGTGCAGACAGGGATTTTTGGCGCTTTTGCGGTTGCAAAGGAGGAAAAATATGGAGAGGGAAAGAAAAGAAGAGGTAATCTGTCCCAGTTGTGGAAGGTTTGTAGGGGCGCATCTGGTCTGCCCTTACTGTAGAACCAGGGTTCCTAAGAGGATGAGCGTCATGCTCTTTAAATATGGGGCATTAGCAGTTGCTTTCCTGGGTCTTGTCCTCTTATATCTTGCGGTTAGAGTAGTAAAGATCCCAGTAGTAAAGGTAAAGGATATTACGGAAACCATGAACTTTGCCTATGTTCGGGTCGTAGGTACTGTCGAGAGGGCAGATGTCTATGAAAGGGACACTCTCTATCTTACGGTGGACGATGGCACGGGCTCCATCTCGGCGAGATCCCATGGTAAGGTCACTGAGGAAATTATGAGGATGGATAACCCTCCTAGGCTTGGAGACCGTATCGATGTTGGGGGAACACTTAATATTACAGAGGACAAAAAAGTCTTACTCATTCAAACCCCGGATCGGGTGAAGGTCACCCCCAGGGAAGAGTGGATAGGGAAGATTCCGACGTTCAAGATCGGAGACATTACCCGATCAAAGATGGGAGAGCTGGCAAGGTGTCAGGGAGAGATAACCAATATCCGCCCCCTTAAGAAAGGCCGAACCTTAACCATTGATGATGGTAGCGGCTCCATAGACGTCGTAATCTGGGATACGGATTATGAAAAGATTCCCAATAGGGAGGCTTTACAGCCCCATGCCCAAATCTCTGTTCAGGGAGTAATCGGTAGTTTCCGAGATAAACTACAGATAAAACCACTCTCCCCAGAAGAGATAAAGATAACGAGGGCCAGAGAAGAGGTGGCCGTGGCTCCCCCCATAGCAGTTAGGGTACCAACTCTGGCTGTTGGACAGATTACTAAAGATAGAATCGGTCAAACTGTAGGTTGTCAGGGTACGGTTACTCAGTATAAGCCATTTGCCAAAGGGGCGATGCTGGTGGTCTCTGATGAGACCGGGAGAATAGTGGTAGTCCTCTGGGATAAGGTAAAGGATCAGATTACAGATCATAGGATCTTTACTGTTGGTAACCGGGTCTCTGTGCGGGGGAAGGTGGAGATCTATCGGGAGCAGCTCCAGCTCGTTCCCCAGGCAGCAGACGATATCGCAGTTAAAGGAGGTTAATATGAATTTTCTCATCCTTCTCCCTTATATCTTACTGGGCACTCTATTTGCCGCAGTAATCTCTCTCGTGCCGGCACTTCATATCTTCAGTGTTGCCAATATCATCGTTTTCTACTACCTCAGATTAGCGGGAATATTTCCTGGGGATACCTTCCCGGTCTTTATGATGTCTATGTTAGTCACCTGGTCAATCATCAATACCCTTCCCGCCCTCTTCCTTGGGGCCCCGGACGAGAGCGCCATGTTCATCGTTCTTCCGGGACAGAAGTACATGATGTTGGGCAAGGGATATGAGGCAGCGGTTCTCTCTGGAATAGGTGCCTTAGGAGCGATCATCGTCCTGGGGCTCATGACTCCGGTAACCTTTAAGATCTTTCCCGTGATTAGATCGCTTCTTGTTCCTCATATGGCCTGGATCCTAACCCTGATCATCGCCTACATCCTGATGTCAGAGTGGCCCAAGGCAACCTTAAGACCAAAGACAAAATTAGGAAGGGCGATCGATGGCTGGAAATCCTGCGGTGCCGGTATCCTGACCTTTATTCTCTCCGGGATACTGGGCATCTTCATTATGAGTAAGCCCTATATCCCCATTGAAAAGGCCTTCATGAATATCGTCCCGGCCTTCGTGGGATTATATGCCCTGCCCTGGGTAATCACCAATATCATCTCCAAGAGTGAGATTCCTCCTCAGTATATTTCTCGTTCGGTAAGCGTGGATTATAACTTGATCGGTCGGGGAACATTTGCGGGAATGTTAGGGGGTTCCTTCGCTGCCTTAATGCCCGTGGTTACTGGGGGAATCGGGGGACTTCTGGCCGGCCATGCCACGGCCCAGAAGGATGAGCGCATATTCATTATCTCCCAGGGCGCCTCCAAGACGGCCTATTATGTAGGCGCCTTTCTCTTATTCTTCGTTCCCTACCTGAGTCATCTGAGAAGGGGCGGGATGGCCTGGATGGTCAGCCCCCTCTATACCGCTTATGGCATTACCGATTACTGCCTGGCTTTGGCAACCATTGCCTTGAGCGGAGGCCTGGGGTTCCTCCTTCTCCTTCCTCTTTCTCGCTTTACCATAAACATAATTACTAAGTTTGATTATCGGATAGTCTCTTTGGTTACTACCTTTATTGTCTTTGCTATGATTGGGGGCATGGTGGGATTACGAGGCATCTTTGTTATGATAGTGGCGGGGGGTATCGGACTGATCCCGGTTCTATTTCATTCCCGGCGGATGAATTGTATGGGTGTCCTCTTGGTTCCCATTACTCTAAATATGATTGGGATCGGCCCGGCGGTCGTAAGGCTTTTGGGACTGATCTAAAAGATGGAGGTAAGATAGCATGAAAGGATTAACCCATTTTTCTGTGGGAGCAGCATTGGCCACCTGTTTTCCCCAGGCAGTGGATATGGCCCTGGAGAATTATTCTGTTATCCTGGCTCTGGGAGGGGTATTCGGCATCCTTCCTGATACCCTGGACTTCAAATTGGCCATGTTCTTAGAGGAGAATGATTATGTCATCGATCCGGCAAGTTCCGAATATCTGAAAGACCCCAGGGACATGAAAACCATCGATCCTCAGAAAATAGCAGATAAGATGGCCCAGGCCATAGACCAGGCCTGGAAAACGGGAAAGTTAATTAAGCTCCAGCTCCATACCGTTCAGATGGGAGGGGATCTCTGGAGACATTATGAGGTCTCCTATGATACGAAGAATAATGAGGTAGTAATAGAGATCGGTCCGGTAGTGACCATGTCTCAGGTACCGACTGAATTTCCTGGTATACCCCGGGACTTTAAGGAAAGAGCTACTGCCAAGACTGCATGCAATATTTTACAGACCCAGAGCCAAGCCTCGAGGATAGATATCTTTAATGGCCCCTCCTTCGGCTATATGAAAAAAGAGGGGGGAGTAGAAATAATCTTTTTGCCCTGGCACAGGCAGTGGAGCCACTCTCCCTTAGCGGGGGTAGCCTTCGGTCTTCTCGGCTGGTTACTTATGAGCGGGATTACTGGCTCTCTTCGCACGGGAGCGATATACGGTCTCATCATAGCCTTAGGCTTTATCTCCCACATTATCTGTGATCTCACAGGCTTCATGGGTGCCAACCTCCTCTGGCCCTTCAGAAAGACCCGCACCGAGGGTTTCCATTTCTTGAAGGCCTCTAATCCCATAGCCAACCTTTTAATGGTCTATGCCTCGGGACTTCTGATTATCTGGAATCTGAATTACTTTTCCCCTAAGCCAATATTTCAACTCTACTGGATGGAGTACTTCGGCTTCTTTCTTATTCTACCCGCTGCCTTGTTAATCGTTCTTGCCCGAAGATTTGCTAAAAAGGAGAAGGAAGAGGCTTCACGGATTAGGGCAGAGGAGGAGGTGGCAGAGAGCGAAGAAGAGTTCATTGCCGACACCCGCTAACCACATAAAACCGAAATCGATTGTTAGAGAACAGAATCCAAATAACCGAGAAGGAAAAGGCGAATCAGGATATCGGTAGGAAGGGCATCAGAATACCAAGAAGAAGCTATTAAAACCTGATATGCTGCCCACTGTTTTGCTGATATCCTGATATACTTTTATCTTGAGGTATCGGAATTTC
>DLMW01000047.1:10519-10855 GCA_002478245.1 bacterium UBP18_UBA7526 | reverse complement strand
ATTTATTCAAATTCCGATGCCTCAATATAAAACCGAAATCGATAACATAATAAAAGGGGTCAGGTCTTGACTTTTCACTATGATGCGGTAGAATGTAGTTAGAAAAGCAAAACCCTGACACATTGATACTGTAAGTTACACTCAAAGCTCATCTCTTTTTGAGGTGGGCTTTTTCTTTTTAGGACTTCTTTCGAGAGTAATGGGCCATCTGTCTTCGCTCTATGAACTATGCTATCTGTTTTTATTTACCTTTGTATAATCTCTTTCCCCTATTCATTCCCACCAAATATTTCTACCGTTTAATCTCACCATTTAATAGCCAACATTCCTGTATCT
>DLMW01000047.1:7587-10507 GCA_002478245.1 bacterium UBP18_UBA7526 | reverse complement strand
TCTTTTCCCCCTCCCTTTTTATTTGTTCCTTTTTGGGTGGGAAACATTCTTGTGACGGCTTGTCCCGTGGCCGTAAGGCTTTCCGGGATCGTCAGGCAATTGTTTCCCCCGAATCTTTGAGAAACGAGGCAAATCTTGTTCGATCGCACATAAATTGCCTCGTTCA
Source organism: bacterium UBP18_UBA7526 (assembly GCA_002478245.1). Lineage (GTDB taxonomy): Bacteria > UBP18 > UBA7526 > UBA7526 > UBA7526 > UBA7526. The sequence continues at coordinate 10,341 of DLMW01000047.1, read as the reverse complement.
AAATTCCATTTTGCCGCAAATTATGTCCGATCGGACATTTTTTGTTTCGCTCTTAAGAATTTCGCTGTTTAAATATTTATGGAAAGAAGAGAGGTTGCTAATGGTGCCGAAGCATTCCACGTGGAACGCTTGGCCATTTCGTCGCTGAAAGAGAAGAATGCATTTTAAAATTTGATGTTTTTTTGACCTTTCATATTATTTGTGATATATTGGTAAATAGATTTAGAGTACTGAATAAAAAGAATGGTAAAAATATTAGGGGTAGATGTAGATCATCCCGAAAAAGAGAAAATTGAAGAGGCAGCTAAGATAATTAAGGATGGGGGTTTGGTCGCCTTTCCCACAGAGACGGTCTATGGCCTGGGGGCAGATGCCTTAAATAAAGAAGCGGTTAAGAAGGTATTTGAGGTTAAAGGTAGACCCCACAGTAAACCGCTAAGCATCCTTATTGGTAGAAAAGAAGAGCTGATTAAATACGTCCAGAAGATTCCCAAGGCTGCAGAAGCCTTAATAGAGAAGTTCTGGCCTGGGCCTTTAACTCTAATCTTTGAGGCCTCTTCACTCATACCTGATGTTATAAAAGGGAAGGATAATAGTATCGGCATGAGAATGCCGGATTGCCGGATAGCCCTGGAGATAGTTGAAGCCTCTGGGGTCCCTCTTGTCTGTCCCAGCGCCAACCTATCGGGAAGACCTGCTCCTATTAAAGCGGAAGAAGTGATAAAGGATCTGGGGGAGAAAATAGATCTCATCCTCGATGGAGGAGAGGCAAAGATAGGAGTAGAATCCACGGTCTTGGACCTGACCACCTCTCCCCCCACTATGGTAAGAGAGGGGGCACTCAAAAGGGAAGGGATAGAAGAGGTTATCGGAAAGACTTTGTGAAGATTCTTTTTGTCTGCACGGGAAACTCCTGCCGCAGCCCCATGGCAGTAGGTTTTTTGAAAGAGATGCTTAAGGGAAAGGAAGGGATGGGGATCGATTCCTGTGGGACAATTTCTTCCTCCTTTGGTGGGCCAACCTCCCAAGCAATAAAGATAATGGAAGAATATGGGATTGACATCTCACCCTATAAGGCAAAAATTCTCTCAAAGGATTTAATAGACGAAGCAGATCTGATATTGGTTATGGAGAGAAAACATAGAGAAAGGGTAGAGGAACTGGATCCAGAAGCAGAGAATAAAACATTTCTACTCAAAGAGTTTGCGGGGAATAAGGAAAAATTAGAGATCCGGGACCCCATGGGTCTAAGTGATGAGGTCTACAGAGAAGTAGCTGGGGAGATAAAGAGTGCTTTAGAGAGAGCACTACCCAAAATCTTGGAATATCTAAGAAAGTGGACAGAATGACGAATCAATATCAAGATACAATAACCAAATTCCGAAAATCCCCGAATTCGACCCCGAAGGGGAGGGATGGGGTTAGATCTTTGAGGATCCCGTTTTGTCCGCAATACAGACTTTTTGCTTCCCTTGCGGACAAATTTCAATACCCAAATTTTAATCACCAAACTCTTCTGGTTTCGGATTTCGGGTTTTAGGTATGTTGAATGTTCAGGAAGATAGGTGGGGAGTGCGGATGAGATGAGGATTGCCTTAGGGAGCGATCACGGAGGGTTCTATCTAAAGGAAGAGATTAAGAAATATCTCAAAGACTATGGTCATACCTATATCGACTTTGGGACAGAGAGCACAGAGTCCGTTGACTATCCAGAGTTTGGCTATAAAGTAGCAGAAGCTGTGGCCAGGGGAGCGTGCGATCGGGGGATCGTTATCTGTAGAACTGGGATCGGGGTCGCGATAACCGCCAACAAGATTCCGGGGATAAGAGCGGCCCAATGCCACGACCTCTTCACCACTAGGATGGCCCGGGAGCATCTGAATGCCAATGTATTGGCTTTGGGGGCAGATGTTGTTGAGAAGGAATTGGCTAAGGAGATGGTAAAGATATTCTTGATAACCAAGTTCTCTGGTGGTCGCCATGCGCGGAGACTGGAAAAACTAAAGGAGATTGAGGAAAAATATTTAAAAGGTAAATAATCGCGAATAAATAAAAAACTACAAATTGTTGCGAATAGAAAACAGAATATGAAGAAAGTAGTCGTTCTTGACCATCCCCTCATCCAACATAGGTTAACCCATCTCCGGGATAGGAAGACTTCCGAGGAGGGGTTCAGAAAGCTGGTGGAGGAGATGGGCACCTTGATGGCCTTTGAGGTAACAAGGGACTTATCCTTGAAGGAGAGGAGGGTTGAGACCCCTCTGGCTAAGACAAAGGGAAAGGTATTGAAGGGGCCTTCGGTTGCCATCATCCCTATCCTGAGGGCAGGGATAGAGATGGCGGAGGGGATGGTGAGGATCATCCCCCAGGCAGAGGTGGGCCACATCGGCATCTATCGGGATGAGAAGACCCTGAGGCCTGTGGAATACTACGCTAAGTTACCCAAGAACCTGAGGAATAAGGAGATCATTGTCGTTGATCCCATGCTCGCTACTGGAGGGAGTGGAGTAGCAGCCATCGATTTTCTAAAAGGAAAGGGAGCAAGGAAGATAAGGTTCATCTGTCTGGTCGCTGCCCCAGAGGGAATAAGAGCCATCCATAGGACCCATCCTGAGATTACCATCTATACCGCAGCCATAGACAAGGGGCTGAATGCTAAAGGGTATATCGTACCTGGTTTTGGGGATGCGGGAGACCGGCTCTTCGGCACCTGAGACGCGAATATTTAAAGGTAGAAGCGAACGCCAGAGGGGT
>DLMW01000047.1:3013-7441 GCA_002478245.1 bacterium UBP18_UBA7526 | reverse complement strand
AACCCCGAAGGGGTTATCTTGTAAAGGGTTTCCCCTCTTGCCTCCCAACCCTTATAAGGAAATCGATATCAATGAAAGCAAGAAGTTTTCGTGGGGGGATTCATCCCCCTGAGGAAAAGATTACTTCTTCACTGCCCATCCAGGAATTACCCCTTCCCCAAAGGGTAGTCCTTCCTCTATCCCAGCATACCGGTGCTCCTGCCCAACCAGTGGTCAAGGTGGGAGAGAGGGTAAAGACCGGAGAAAAGATTGGCGAAGCCCAAGGCCCTATCTCCTCTCCCATCCATGCCTCCCTGTCTGGAAAAGTCATAGAGATCTCAGACCATCCCCATCCCTTAGGCCCTCCCAGTCTAGCAATTACCATTGAGTCTGATGGGAAGGATGAGTATCATCCAGATATAAAACACAATAATGAATATTTCAGGCTCCATCCCAATGAGATAAGACAGATCGTTAAAGAGGCGGGCATCGTTGGCCTGGGCGGAGCGGCCTTTCCTACCTATGTCAAGCTCTCTCCTCCAGAGGATAAGTGGATAGATACCGTTATATTAAACGGTTGTGAATGCGAGCCCTATCTCACCTGCGATCACAGGTTAATGATTGAGAAGGCCTATGAGATCATTCAGGGATTGAAGATCATTGCCCAGACCCTGGAGGTCACCTCCTCTTATCTCGGGATTGAAAAGAATAAAGGGGATGCCATAAGAGCGATGAGGGAAGAGATGCGCAATGAGGCGAATATGGAGGTTGTTCCTCTCAAAACGAAGTATCCCCAAGGGGCAGAGAAGCAATTGATAAAAGCCATTTTGAATAGAGAGGTTCCTTCGGAAGGCCTACCCCTGGATGTTGGGGTGGTGGTTCAGAATGTGGGGACCGCTCTGGCGATAAGTGAGGCGGTGAGGAAGGGAAGGCCCCTGATTGAAAGGGTAGTTACGGTCACTGGTAGAGGGATTAAAAATCCTGCTAATCTGAGAGTAAGGATCGGCACTCTATTTCAGGATGTGGTTGACTACTGTGGAGGATTTAGGGGGAAACCGGGCAAGATAATCATGGGTGGACCCCTAATGGGTTTCAGCCAGTATACTACCCAAGTTCCCGTGATTAAGGGAACTACGGGGATCCTGATATTACCCCAAGAAGAAGTGAAGGAGGTTAGGGAGAGAGCGTGTATCAGATGTGGGAGATGTGTCGATGCCTGTCCGGCAGGGATTACACCCAACCTGATTGGAAAATTCGCCAGTAAGGATAGGTTCGATTGGGCAAGAGAGTATGGGGTCTTGGACTGTATGGAGTGCGGGGTCTGTGCCTATCTCTGTCCGGCGAAGATACCCTTGGTTCAGCTCATAAAGTATGCCAAGGCCCAACTAGCAGGGGCAAAGTTAGAAAGTTAGGTCGAAAGCTAAGCAAGGATTGGTTAGGAAGCTTTATACTCACCTAACTCAATAGGGAGGCTTCTATGCCCCAGAGACTGGTCGTTTCTGTCTCTCCCCATATTAGAATAAAGGGAAATATTAGAAGGATGATGTGGGATGTGGTCATTGCCTTAGTCCCGGCAACCATCGCCAGTATCTACTTCTTTGGCCCCAAAGCAATCTATATTATCTTCGTGACCACATTCTCAAGTCTTTTTACTGAGGCCCTCATTCAGAAGTTAGGTAGGAAACCAGTTACTATCTCTGATGGGAGCGCAGTAGTCACTGGGATCCTCTTGGCCTTCAACCTCCCTCCGGGAATACCGTTATGGATGGCCGGGGTAGGAGGGGCCATTGCCATCTCCATTGGAAAGCAGGCCTTTGGTGGACTGGGACATAACATCTTCAATCCCGCCCTTGTTGGCCGAACCATCCTCTTAATCTCCTTTCCTGTGGTCATGACCACCTGGTCTCCTCCAAGGTTCGTTCCCTTCGATGCCCTGACCTATGCCACTCCCCTAACCGCTTTAAAAGAGAATGGTGCATTAACCCCCTTGAAGGACCTATTCTTGGGTAATGTGGGCGGCTGTATCGGTGAGACCTCTGCCTTGGCCCTCATTATTGGGGCGCTCTACCTTTTGCTGAAGAAACATATCACCTGGCATATACCATTTACCTTTATTGCGACGACAGGGATTCTCTGTGGGATATTTGGTGGTGCCCTGTACCTTCTCTTATTCCACATCTTAGCTGGTGGTCTATTATTGGGCGCTCTATTCATGGCCACTGATCCTGTTACCTCTCCCACTTCTCGCTCCGGGAGGGTGATATTTGGGATAGGCTGTGGCGCCATTACTGCTTTAATCAGGCTAAAAGGAGGCCCACCAGAAGGGGTCTCCTTCTCTATCCTTTTGATGAACGCCTCTACCCCCTTGATCGATCGTTTCATTAGACCGCGTAAAATACTAGGAGTGAAATAGTAATCGGTGAACGGTGATCAGTTATCGGTAGAGAAGAGAAATTGGGGAGACTGATTTCAGATTTCCCTGCCCCGTAAGCTTGTTCTTCGGGGTAGTAACAGTTTTCTGAGATCAAACATCGAATAGTGGTTACCGAACAAGGCGAGGAAGAAGAATGAGAGAGTCGTTAAGATTGGTCGTAGTCCTGACCCTGGTCTGTCTTATCGCTGCTTTGGCTCTAGCAGGAGTGGATAGAATAACGAAGGGGCCTCGCTTAGAGCAGAAGAGATTAGCACATCTGAAAGCAATTAAATCTGTTCTTCCTCCCTTTGATAACGATCCTTTAAAGGATAAGAAGGAAATAGAGGGAATGGCCTTTTATTTAGGGAAGAGGGAAGGAGCGATCACTGGGGTTGCCTTCTCCTCAAAAGGGGAAGGATATAGTGGTTTCATCACCATTATAATGGGAGTGAGTCCCAGGGATGATTCCATTACGGGAATAGAGATATTAGAACATAGCGAAACTCCTGGATTGGGAGCAAATATTGAAAAGGAGGAATTTAAGAACCAGTTCAAAGAAAAGTCCTTAGCCAATTCTAAACTGGTCGCGGGGAAGTTAGCAGTTAAGAAGGATAAGGGAGATATCACTGCTTTGACCGGTGCCACCATCTCCTCCCGGGGAGTAACCGAGGCCGTGGATAAGGGGCTGAAAGTTTTCTTAAAGTATAAAGAACAAATTCTGGGTGAGAAATAGAAGCTGAAACCATATTACACACCTCCGAGGTGTGGAAAGGGTTCTGATTTATCCAAAATTCGCTTGGAGAATGAAGTGAGTCTTAGGAAAGAGTTCACTAAGGGTTTTATTGCCGAGAACCCAATCTTCAGATTGCTTCTCGGGATGTGCCCTACCTTAGCCGTGACTACCGCGGCCATAAATGGGGTGGCGATGGGGCTGGCCGCTACCGTAGTCTTGGTTGGTTCAAACTGCACTATTTCCCTATTACAGAGGTTCATTCCTACTCGGGTGAGGATCCCGGCCTTCATCGTCATCATCGCCTCCTTCGTCACCATCATCGATATGCTCATGGCTGGCTTCTTCTACGAACTGCATAGGGTACTCGGCCTCTTCATCCCGCTCATTGTTGTCAACTGCATCATCTTAGGGAGGGCAGAGGCCTATGCCTCAAGGAACCCTTTACTTCATTCGCTTGTCGATGGCCTGGGAATGGGGCTGGGCTTTACCCTCTCCCTAATCGTTTTGGGGAGTATAAGGGAGATACTGGGAAGGGGGGCCATCTTTGGATTTCCTCTCTTTGGAGAAGGCTATCCTCCTTTTTTGGTTATGCTCCTTCCTCCGGGAGCCTTCATCGTGCTTGGTCTCTTGCTTGGTCTGATGAATAGACTGGGCAAGCGATAGAGGACATTTTGAAGGTTAATAGCATTTTTAACCGATATTAACAAATTTTTAGGAGCAGGAATGGCTAATCTATTCGTAATCTTCTTAAGCGCCATCTTAGTAAATAACTTTGTCTTGACGAGGTTCTTGGGCATCTGTCCCTTCTTGGGTGTCTCCCGAAGGGTAGAGACCGCTTTAGGGATGGGCATGGCGGTAATCTTCGTCATGACCTTAGCCTCCTTAGTGACCAACCTCATATATAATCTTGTCTTAATCCCCTTAGACCTCTTATTCCTACATATCATCACCTTTATCCTGGTCATCGCTTCTTTGGTTCAGCTGGTTGAGATCGTCTTAGAGAAGACGAGCCCTGTCCTATATCGCGCTTTAGGAATCTATCTCCCCTTGATTACTACTAACTGTGCCATCTTGGGTCTTGCGCTATTGAACGTCATCAAAGGCCATAGTGCCATTCAGGCCATTTTCTTCGGTCTGGGAGCCGGGATTGGCTTTGCCCTGGCCCTTCTTGTTATGGCGGGAATAAGGGAAAGGCTGGAGTTAGCAGATGTTCCCCTAGCCTTGCAGGGAGCAGCCATCACCCTCATAACTGCTGGGCTTCTCTCTTTAGCCTTCATGGGCTTTAGTGGATTGGTAAAACTCT
>DLMW01000047.1:2237-2887 GCA_002478245.1 bacterium UBP18_UBA7526 | reverse complement strand
TTTCATGGAGTTTTTTCGATGCTTAATCCAGCAATCTTGTCGGTTTCTGTTCTGGGTGGTCTGGGTCTATTGGCCGGGAGTGGGCTGGCCTACGCCTCCAAGAAGTTCGTCTCCAAAATAGACCCTAAAGTAGAGAAAATATTGGAGGCCTTGCCTGGGGCAAACTGCGGGGCCTGTGGATTTGCGGGATGTAGTGGCTTTGCCAAAGCGCTTGGGGAAGGGAAGGCCCAGGCCAATGGCTGCATCGCGGGCGGGGAAGGAGTAGCAAGAGAGGTTGCTTCCATTCTGGGGATAGAAGTAGAAGTTAAGGAGAAAAGAATCGCCAAGATATTGTGTTATCATAGAGGAGCATCCCAGACACAATTTGACTATCAGGGCCTAGAAAACTGCCGGGCAGCCAACTTACTATTTGGGGGAGATAGGGCCTGTTCCTACAGCTGTCTGGGACTGGGCGACTGTGCCCAGGCCTGCCCCTTTGGGGCCATAACTTTGATTAATAGAAGAATTGAAATAGGCGAGGAGAGATGTGCGGGATGTGGGAAGTGTGTCTCCATCTGTCCCAAGGGAGTGATCGCCTTATTCCCTGAACAGAAGAGGGTTTTCGTTCTCTGTAATTCTAAGGATAAGGGAGCCATAGTAAAAAAGATCTG
>DLMW01000047.1:355-1963 GCA_002478245.1 bacterium UBP18_UBA7526 | reverse complement strand
AAAGATAATTTAGCCCATATCGATTATGAGAAATGCACAGAGTGCGGGGCCTGTGTTGCGAGGTGTCCTACCCACGCCATTGAAATGGTTAACGGTTTACGGTAAACGACCACTTAAAACATGAGGAGGTGTTTAAATGAAGGTAAAGGTTCCTTTGAGTAAAGCAAGTAGGCTTTTGAATCATGGGCCGACAATATTAGTAACTTCCTTCTATAAGGGTCGTCCCAATGTCCAGACCGTTGCCTGGAATATGCCTCTGGACTACGATCCACCGAGGGTGGCCCTGGTCATTGGGAGCGACAATTACTCCTATGAATGCGTTACCAAGACAGGCGAATTTGTCATCAATATCCCTTCTTTAGAATTACTGGAGAAGACTGTGCAATGCGGGACAGTTTCGGGAAGAAAAGTAGACAAATTTAAGAAGTTTAAACTGACTCCCATTCCGGCCAAGAATGTTAAAGCACCGCTCATAGAAGAATGTATTGGCCACTTGGAATGTAGACTCATTAAATCAAAACTTACCAGAGATTATGATCTCTTCTTAGCGGATGTGGTATATGCCTGGGCAGAAGAGGGAACCTTCACTGATAGGTGGCTCGTAGAAAAAAAGGGGGCCAAGACCATCCACCATCTCGGTGGAGAATACTTCACCTTTCCTGATAAGCTAAAGATTAGAGAGTGGTAATCCTTAGATTACAGTGATTTTCCCGATCCCATTGGAGATTTATCACCATAATCAGTAGTTTTTCTAATCACTGTTATCATTATTTTGAAAGGAGGTAAAGAAGATGGTGAGAAGAGCAGTGGTTGCTGGGCAGTTCTATAATGGAACAGAGAAGAGTCTGAGGGAACAGGTGAGAAAGTATGTCGATGAGAGGGCGAAGAAGGAGGAGGTAATCGGGGCCCTGGCTCCCCATGCCGGATTCATGTTCTCAGGAGAGGTGGCAGGAGCTGTCTATTCTCGAATAGTCTTTCCCGAGACCTTTGTTATCCTGGGTCCCAATCATACTGGAGCAGGCCTCCCTTCAGCTATCATGACAAAAGGGAAGTGGCAGACCCCCTTAGGGGAGGTGGAGATCGACTCTGATTTGGCAGGTGAGATATTGGCCAATTCCAAGAGTCTAGGGGAGGATGAAAGGGCCCATTCCTACGAGCATTCCATTGAGGTTCAATTGCCCTTTTTGCAGTATCTGGGAAAGGATTTTAAGTTTGTACCCATCTGCGTAAGCCATCTTGATTTAGGGGCCTGCCGGGATATCGGAAAAGCGATAGCCAAGGCAATAAAAGAAGGAAAGAAGAGGGTGATTATTGTCGCCAGCTCTGACCTCACTCACTATGAACCGCAGGAAGAGGCAAAGAGAAAAGACAAGGTTGCCTTAGAGGCAGTAATCAAATTGGACCCAGAGGGGTTGTTCGCTAAGGTAGAGGACTATAGGATCTCCATGTGTGGAGTCATTCCCACAACCATTATGCTCATCGCTTCCCAAGAACTGGGTGCTAAAAAGGCCGAGTTAGTAAAGTACATGACCAGTGGGGATGTTATTGGTGACTTTTCCCAGGTAGTAGGCTATGGTGGAGTGCTCATAAAGTAACCAGTAACCAGCG
>DLMW01000047.1:0-159 GCA_002478245.1 bacterium UBP18_UBA7526 | reverse complement strand
AGTAACCAGTAAACAGTTAAGGTTAAAAAGTTATGAAAGAAAAAGAGGAGGATTTTCAGTTTGATTTTGAAAGACTAAAGGTCTACCAATTTGCCTTAAAGTTTATAGATAAAATCTTTGAGGTGTATAGAAAGTTACCAAAAGAGTTTAAATATTCTA
>DLMW01000077.1:10673-13150 GCA_002478245.1 bacterium UBP18_UBA7526 | reverse complement strand
CCTATATGGTAGGGGCAGAGCTCCCTTCAGTCATCGTCAATATTCAAAGAGGAGGTCCGGGGCTGGGGAATATCTCCGGGGCCCAGGGAGACTACTTCCAGGCAACAAGGGGGGGAGGCCATGGAGACTATCGCACCCTGGTTTTGGCTCCCCATTCCGTTCAGGAGATGTTTCATCTAACGAGAGAGGCCTTTGATTTAGCAGATAAATATAGAAATCCGGTCATTATCTTAGGAGATGGGGTTCTGGGTCAGATGATGGAGCCTATGGAAATCCAAGATCCAGGATCTAAGATCCCGGATCCAGTAGAGAAGGATTGGATACTGGATGGATGTAAAGGCCGGGAACCAAGAAGCATAAAATCCCTGCGCCTCGCAGAAGGGTCACTGGAAAAGCACAATGAAGAATTGGCCAAGAAGTATAAAGAGATGGAGAGAGAGGTAAGATACGAGGCGCTAAACCTAGAGGATGCCCAGGTAGTCTTAGTGGCCTTCGGAACCTCAGCCAGGATATGTAAGGAGGCCATGCCTCGGGCAAGAAAAGAGGGGTTAAAAGTAGGGCTCATAAGACCCATCACCCTCTTCCCCTTTCCCAAGGAGATTATTCATAAGAATGCTTCGAGGATAAAGGGGTATCTTACCGTGGAGATGAACCTGGGACAGATGGTGGAGGATGTGAGATTAGCAACTAAAGGAAGATGCCTGGTCTACTTCTATGGCCGGCCCGCAGGCGGCCTCCCTGAGGCAGGGGTAATTATTGAAAGAATGAAGGAAATCCTAAAATCATAGAGATTGGCAAATCCGGAACAAATGCATTAAATTTCTAACAATTTGAAAAGTATATCAGCAAATCGGCTGATATGCGGAGGTCTAATTGGATGGAAAAGGTATTTGGTCGACCAGAGAGTATGCAGGATGTCTCTACTATCTACTGCCCGGGATGCGGCCATGGTATCGTCCATAGACTAGTCTGTGAAGTAATCGATGAATTGGGAATAAGAGAGAAGACCATTGCCGTGGCCCCGGTAGGCTGTGCTGTCCTGGCTTATCAATACTGGAGGTTCGATACCACAGAGGCTGCCCATGGTCGCCCACCAGCAGTGGCTACAGGAATAAAGAGGGTCTTGCCCGATAGGGTAGTCTTTACCTATCAGGGGGATGGGGACTTGGCAGCCATCGGGACCGCAGAGACGGCCCATGCTGCCAATCGGGGGGAGAATATCACCGTGATCTTCGTCAATAATGCGGTCTATGGCATGACCGGAGGGCAGATGGCTCCCACAACATTGATTGGCCAGAAGACCTTAACCACTCCTCTTGGCCGGGAGGCGAAGTTGGCTGGTTATCCCATGAAGATCTCTGAGGCTCTAGCCCAGCTCGATGGGACAGCCTACATTGAGAGGGTAGCGGTCAATAGCTCCAAGAATATAGTAAAAGCGAAGAAGGCCATAAAGAAAGCCTTCCAGGTTCAACTCGAGAGTAAGGGATTCTCTTTGGTTGAGATACTATCCATGTGCCCCACATGCTGGGGGGTAGCATCCCAAGAGGCCCCCCAATGGGTAGAGGAAAGGATGATCCCCGAGTTTCCCTTAGGAGTCATCAAAGACAAAAGTAGAATTGAAAATTAAAACCTACGGAAGAAAAATACTTTTACTTTATATCCCCTTAAAGGAGATAAAGTGAAGGAGGAGATAATCATCGCTGGCTTTGGGGGCCAGGGGATCATGTTTGCGGGAATTCTACTCGCCCAGGGGGCCATGGAGGAAGGCCTCTGGGTCACCTTCTTCCCCTCCTATGGGGCAGAGATGAGAGGGGGTACGGCAAACTGTAGCCTGATCATCTCGGATGAGGAGATCGGCTCTCCCGTGGTAACCAATCCCTCCTCCTGCCTCATCCTCAACCGACCCTCCCTTGATAAGTTTGAGGGGAGGATAAGAGAGGGGGGGCTACTCATTGTCAATGCCTCCTTGGTTGATAGGGAGGCGGAGAGAAAGGATTTAGAGATAGTTAAGCTTCCCGCCACAGAGATGGCCATAGAATTGGGGAATGTGAAGACGGCCAATATGGTCATTCTGGGCGCTTACCTAGAGAAGAAGAAGATCCCCTCTTTTGAGAAAGTAATAGAGTCTTTACCAAAGGTCTTGGGTGAGAAGAAGAAAGATCTATTAGAGATAAACGGGAAGGCCCTTGAGAAAGGAAGGGGGCTTGTTAAATGATTAGAAAGGCGAGGTTTTCTGAGATTAAAGAGATCCAGAGGCTCATCAATACCTATGCTCAGGAAGGAGCCCTTCTTCCCCGCTCCCTAAACGAGTTGTATGGAAATATGAGGGACTTCTTCGTCTGGAAGGAGAAGGGGAAGCTCCTGGGTTGCTGCGCCCTCCATATTAGCTGGGAGGACTTAGCAGAGATAAAATCCTTGGCAGTCAAAAGAGAAGCAAGGGGGAGGGGGGGAGGAAGCGGACTACTTAAGGCCGCCCT
>DLMW01000077.1:6054-10518 GCA_002478245.1 bacterium UBP18_UBA7526 | reverse complement strand
CTACTTAAGGCCGCCCTGCGCGAGGCAAAGGATTTGGGAGTAAAAAGGGTCTTTGCCCTCACCAATCAAGAAAAATTTTTTAAAAAGAGCGGTTTTAAAAGGATAAAGAAAGAAGATCTACCCCACAAAATATGGGGGGAATGCATTAGATGCCCAAAGTTTCCCGACTGTGATGAGATAGCCCTGATCTTCCTCATCGACCATTCTTTAAAAAGATGAATATTTATCAGATAGTAAAAAGGATTGCTAAGCCGATGGAGGTATATTTAGTCCAGGGTCATTCTTCCACCATTGAGTTGAGCGATGAAGAGATAGAGAGCATAGAGCATGCTTCTCTAGAAGGCCTTGGTCTGCGTATCATAGATAGGGGGGGCCTGGGCTTTAGCTATACCTCAGATTTAAGTAAAGATGAGATAGATAGGGTAATCGAAGAGGCCTCCCTGAATGCCAGGTATGCTACCAGGGATAAGTATAATCTCCTGCCCCAGAAAGCCCCTTCCTATCCCAAGGTCAATATCTATGATGAAGACTTAGCCAGGGTATCTCTAAGGAAAAAGATTGAGAGAACCAGGAAGGCCTCCCGGGCTGCCCTGGAATATGATAAAAGAATTAGAAAGGTCTATAAGGCCGCCTATCATGATGCTCGCTATAGGGTAAGCATCCTCAATTCTTTAGGGTTGGAGGTCTCCTATTCTGGGACCTCCTGTTCCCTATCGCTTATGGCTATTGCAAAGAGCGCCAAAGAATCCCGGAGCGGATCTGAATTCGATATCCAGAGGTTTTATGAGAAGCTGAAGCCAGAGGAGGTGGGTGAGAGGGCGGCCCAGAAGGCCCTCTTTCTTCTGGGTGCAGAGAAGATAAAGACCCAGAAGGCACCCATACTCCTGGATCCTTTGGTGGGTAGTAGTTTTGTCGGGCTCCTGGCCAGTGCCCTAAGTGCCGAGGCGGTTCAGAGAAGAAGATCCCTATTCCGAGCCAAGTTGGATAAGAGAATAGGTGCTTGGGGATTGAATGTCATTGATGACGGTACCTTAGAAGAGGGCCTGGGGAGCGCTCCCTGTGACGATGAGGGGGTACCCACCTCAAGGAAGACCCTCATTGAGAATGGGATACTAAAAGGCTATCTCTATAATACCTACACCGCAGCCAAAGAGAAAAGGGAATCCACAGGAAACGGAATGCGGGGTTCCTTCCAATCCCTGCCCGGGATTGGAGCTACCAACCTATTCATCTCACCTGGCAGGAGGTCACAGGAGGAGCTAATCAAGGGGATGGGAAAGGGCCTCTATGTTACTGAGGTCCTAGGGATGCATACCGCAGATCCCATCTCCGGCGACTTCTCTATTGGAGTAAATGGCCTCTGGATTGAGAAGGGAGAGATCTCTCATCCTGTCTCTGGAATAATGATGAGTGGCAACTTAAGAGAGTTTTTAAATTCTATAGAAGAAATAGGAAAGGACCTTCGTTTCCTGGGTAATATCGGTTCCCCTTCCTTATATCTTAAGGGAATAATGCTAAGTGGTGAGTAAAAAGATTTTCGGACTCCTGGGCTACCCGATCAAGCACTCCCTCTCGCCCGTCATGCACAATGCTGCTTTTAAGGCATTGGGGATAGTAGTAGAATATGAACTCTTCGAAAAGAGACCTGAAGAGCTGAGAGATTTTTTTCGAGAACTCAAGAAGGGTCTTATATCTGGAGTAAATGTTACCATTCCTTATAAGGAGAAGGTTCTAAGATATCTTGATGAGTTAAGCCAGGAAGCAGAACTCATTGGGGCAGTAAATACCATCCTGGTCAAGGAGAAGAGGCTAATAGGATACAATACAGATGGAGAGGGATTTATTACCTCTTTAAGGGAAGAGGCCGGGATCGATCCCCAGGGCAAGAGGATAGTGATCATCGGTGCCGGAGGCGCCTCCCGGGCAATAAGCATTCAACTCGCTAAAGAAAAAGCGAGAAGGGTCTCTCTGACTGATATCGTTCTTAATAAGGCCCGGGATCTTGCCTCTTGCCTCAAAAAGAACTTCCCTGAAGGGGAAGCCACTGCCGTGAGGGAAGAGGGTCTGGAGAAAGAGATTAGAGAGGCAGATATCCTGATCAATGCCACTCCCGTAGGGATGAGACCAGATGATCCCTCACCCATCGATCCCAAATTCCTCCATCCCCATCTCTTGGTCTATGATCTAATCTATAATCCTCCCAAGACCAGACTCTTGAGCCAGGCAGAAAGAATAGGGGCAAAGACCTTGAACGGGATGGGGATGCTCCTCTATCAAGGGGCTCTGGCCTTTACCATCTGGACAGGGAAGGAAGCACCCCTAAAGGCGATGAGAGTGGCCTTAAAGAAAGCGCTTCAGTGAACTAAGATGATAGATTTGATATTTAGGATAACCCTTGCCTTTATCTTTGGCACTTGTGTGGGGAGCTTCTTGAATGTCTGCATCTGGCGCCTTCCTCGAAATAAATCGATCGTTGCCCCACGTTCCTATTGCCCTTACTGTCAGGCCCCCATTAGGGGATATGACAACATTCCTTTAATAAGCTATCTTGCTTTAAAGGGAAGATGTAGAGACTGTGGGAGGAGGATATCACCCCGCTACTTCATGGTTGAACTTCTCACGGGGATGATCTTCGCCCTTTTCTACTTTAACTATCGTTCTCATCCAGGAAATTTATTCATCTATCTTCTCTTAGCCTCAGCACTGGTTGCCATTACCTTTATAGACTTTGAGCATAGGATAATCCCAGATAGGATTACCTATCCCGGCATGGTAATCGGCCTCTTTGCAAGCCTGGTAATTAAGCATCGTGCTCCTTTTATTTTTTCTCATATCCCGAGGATTGATTCCCTCATCGATTCCTGCCTGGGACTATTGGCTGGTGGGGGGATCCTCTGGGCCATCGCTATCTTGAGTAGAGGAGGGATGGGAGGAGGAGATATAAAGTTAGGAGCCATGATCGGTGCCTTCCTGGGCTGGCAACCTACCTTGTTGGTACTATTGTTGGCCTTCTTTTGGGGTGCGGTAGTGGGGATTATCCTCATGCTTTTGAAACTATTTACCACCAAAAGCCTTAAGGCTGCCTGGAGGAAGAGGAAGGAGTTCATCCCCTTCGGTCCCTACCTTGCCTTAGGTGCTTTAGTGACCATCCTCAAAGGCCAGACAATTGTAGAGTGGTACTTCAGAATCTTTTAAGTCACAACTAACAAGTAGCAAGTAACATTTTTTATTTTCATTGTTACTTTTTACTTTCCGACGAACGGAGTGAGGAGGATGAGATGTTAAGATACCTGACCGCTGGAGAATCGCATGGAAGGTCCTTGGTGGCTATCCTGGAAGGCATGCCCTCTGGTCTAAAGGTCGACCCAGCCAAGATCGATAAGGAACTCAAAAGAAGACAGTCAGGCTATGGAAGGGGAAAGAGGATGGAGATCGAGAGGGATAGGGTAGAGATACTATCTGGGATGAGGGGAGGAAAGACCTTAGGGAGCCCTATTTCGTTACTTATCCCCAACAGAGACTGGGAGAACTGGAAATCGATTATGGATCCTATCAGACCAGGTAAGGGAGGAAGGGTAACTAGACCCCGACCGGGCCATGCAGATTTGGTGGGAGCCCTGAAGTATGATCAGGATGATATAAGAAATGTCTTAGAGAGGGCCTCTGCACGGGAGACGGCAGCCCGGGTAGCCATAGGTGCCATAGCCAAGATCCTTCTTGCTGAATTTGGCACCTCAATCCTGAGTCAGGTTATCCAGATCGGTGCCATAAAAGCGGAAGTAGAAGACTTAAAGATTAGCGCGATTAAGAAGAGGATAGCCCATTCCCTGGTTTCCTGTCCGGATGAAAAGGCGGAGAGATTAATGATTAAAGAGATTGACAGAGCAAGGGAAAAGGGGGATACCTTGGGAGGTATTTTTGAGATCATCGCCACTGGTCTACCCATAGGCCTGGGGAGCTACGTCCACCCCGATCGAAGGCTGGATGGCAGGTTGGCCCAAGGACTAATGAGTATCCCGGCAGCAAAAGGGGTTGAGATTGGATTGGGATTTAAAGCAAGTGAACTTCCCGGATCTGAGGTTCAGGATGAGATATTCTATGAGAGGGGAAGAGGCTTCTATCGCAGGACGAATAATGCTGGAGGATTGGAGGGAGGAATGACCAATGGAGAGCCCCTAAGAATCAAGGTAGCCCTGAAACCCCTCTCCACTCTCTCAAGACCCCTCTCCTCAGTAGACCTAGTTACTAAGAGAAAGGTCAAGGCAACTATAGAGAGAGCCGATGTCTGTGTAGTGCCCGCTGCCGCCGTCATTGGAGAATCACTAGTAGCCTTGGAACTGGCCAATGCCCTATTAGAGAAGTTTGGGGGAGATAGCATAAGCGAGATGAAGAGGAACTATACTGGGTACCTGAAGTATCTCAAAGCGAGATAAAAAACATAGTATTAACAGGTTTCATGGAGTG
>DLMW01000077.1:5346-5939 GCA_002478245.1 bacterium UBP18_UBA7526 | reverse complement strand
ATTAACAGGTTTCATGGAGTGCGCGTTAAATCAGAAAAAGTTATCTTGAGCAAAAAAGTAATTTGAGAGATAAATGAAGAATATCGTCTTAACCGGTTTTATGGGAGCAGGGAAGAATGCTATTGGGAAGAGACTGGCTCAAGAACTGGATCTTAAGTTTGTCGACACTGATAATATTATTGAGAAGGAAGAAGGGATCACCATTACCCAGATCTTTAAAAGGTTTGGGGAAAAGCATTTCCGGAAACTTGAGAAGGAAGTAGTAAAGAAGGTTGCTTCAGGAGAGGATCAGGTCATCTCTACAGGTGGGGGGGTAGTCCTGGATCAGGAGAATATCTCTAATCTGAAGAAGAAGGGAATTATTATCTGCCTCTGGGCTTCACCAGAGGTGATAAGGAAAAGAACGGAAAAAGAGGCCCATCGCCCTCTCTTAGAAGGAGGGGAAGGGAGAAGGCCGATTGAGGAACTATTGGATTATAGAAAACCATTCTATGAGAAGAGCGCCGACTATATCATCGATACCTCCCATTTGACTATGGAGGAAGTGGTAAAAAAAATCCTAAAATATCTTCAAACTGTCTGATCCGTCAACA
>DLMW01000077.1:0-5201 GCA_002478245.1 bacterium UBP18_UBA7526 | reverse complement strand
AAATTAAGAGAGGGCTTGATGGAAGAGATAAAGGTAGAGCTTGGTGAGAGAGGTTATAAAATCTTAGTTGGTAGTGGGAATCTGAAAAATATTGGGAAGGCGCTAAGGGACTATGACCTGGGGAAGAAGGCAACCATCATCACCAATCCTATAGTAGGAGATCTCTATCAGGATGTGGTAAAAGACAGTCTAAGAAAAGAAGGCTTTGAAGTTGCCATTGCTCGGGTGCCGGATGGCGAGGAGTACAAGTCTTTAGAATGGGCTGCTAAATTGTACGATGAACTCTTGGAGCATAGGAGGGATAGGTATTCCTTCATCCTCGCCTTGGGTGGGGGGGTAATCGGAGACCTAGCAGGCTTTGTGGCTAGTACCTATATGAGAGGGATTCCCTTCGTCCAGGTTCCCACCTCTTTACTTGCCCAGGTGGATGCGGCTATTGGTGGGAAGGTGGCGGTGAATCACCCCTTAGGGAAGAACCTCATCGGCTCCTTCTATCAACCGAGACTGGTCTATACCGATCTCGCCGTCCTTAAGACCTTGGCCCATAGAGAACTCATTGCTGCTTTAGCAGAGATCATTAAGTATGGGATAATTAAGGATAAGGAATTCTTTGGTTATCTGGAGGGCAGACTGGATAGAATAAGGGCGCTCGATCTGGATGTCTTAAAGAGAGTAGTTACTACCTGCTCCAGGATCAAAGCAGAGTTGGTCTCCCTTGACGAGAGGGAGGAGAAGGGAATAAGGTCTATCATAAACTATGGCCATACCATTGGCCATGCCTTAGAGGTCTTGACCGAATATAGAGTCTATCGCCATGGAGAGGCGATCTCTATTGGCATGGTGGCCGCTGCCCGGATTGCCCAGAGAATGGGGATCCTGGACGAAGAATCTAGGGAGCGCCAAGTAAGGCTCCTAGAGAGGGCAGGGCTTCCCATAAGAGTAAAGGATATTGCGAGCTCAAAGATTATGGGGGCTTTAACAAGGGATAAGAAGGTGAAAGAGGAAAAGACAAGGTTTATCTTAGCCACTGAGATAGGTAAAGTAGAGATGAGGGACGACGTTCCACCAGAGATAATAGAAGAAGTCCTAAAAGAAATAACTTAAGAGCGGTGAATAGAATGATGCGAGGCAATGAAGACGATGTGTGAAGCGAAAAAAGATTGGTTTTGGTAGGCCTACCCAGAAACTTATTGAATCATAAGGGAGGTACGGGGTGAAGATACTGGTCATTCATGGGCCGAACCTTGATCTCTTAGGAACCAGGGAACCGGAGGTCTATGGCAAGACTACTTTAGCCCAGATCAATGAGAGGATTCAGGAGCTGGCAAAAGAGGAAGGGGTGGAGATACGGATCATCCAGTCCAACCATGAGGGAAAGATCGTGGAGGAGATAAGTAAATCAAAGGAAGATGCTTTAGTCATCAATCCCGCTGCCTATACTCATACTAGCGTAGCCATAAGGGATGCTATTGCCGCGCGTAGGATACCGACAGTTGAGGTTCACCTCTCCAATATCTATGCCCGGGAAGAGTTCCGTCACAAATCCTTGATTGCTCCGGTAGCCATAGGTCAGATCTCAGGCTTTGGGATGGATAGCTATCTCTTAGGATTAAGGGCAGCCATCTCTTACCTTAAGAAGAAATGATTAGATGCGAATCGACTGGGAAAGGCTCATCACCCTAGGGCTAGTAGCCATTGTTCTCTTCAGCCCACTCTTCAGAGCCGCTCTTCCCATCTGGGCAATAACTTCTGTTTATTTAACAGTCTTAGTTACTTTAGCCATCTGGGGTGTCAGGATAAGAGAGGATAGGGAATCCAATCTTGTGAGAACCCCGCTGGATCTCCCCATCCTCTTTTTCATTTTCTTCGCCTCCCTCTCTCTAATAAAATCGATCAATATCCACCACAGCATAAGCGCTCTCTATCGCCTCATCTCCTATGCCCTGATATACTTTTTAGTAGTCAATAACATTAAGAGTAAGATAGAAATCAGAAAATTAACCTCAAGCATATTGGGAGTAAGCGTCTTCGTCACTCTCTATGGTCTGGTGGAATTCTTTACCTCCAACTTTGCCCCCCCCTTTTCTACCTTCCCCAACCAAAATATCTTCGCTTCCTTTCTCCTCATCCCCCTTTCCTTAACCTTAGGGAGGTTACTATCTGGTAGGGAAAGGGGAAGGGCCAAGAGAATCTTTCTGGGAATAATGACCGCCCTCTTTCTCTTTGCTATCATAACGACTAGGTCCCGGGG
Organism: bacterium UBP18_UBA7526; assembly: GCA_002478245.1. Classification (GTDB taxonomy): domain Bacteria; phylum UBP18; class UBA7526; order UBA7526; family UBA7526; genus UBA7526. The sequence continues at coordinate 2,950 of DLMW01000077.1, read as the reverse complement.
GACCTTCCTGAGTCTCGCTTTGATTGTTATCTTCCTGGGATACCTAAAGAGCAAGCGCTACGGCCTGGTAGCATTGGCCTCACTCATTCTTATTTCTAGCCTTCTCCCCACTCCAGTTAACTCGCCATTAGTGCGTCTAATGACTATAGGAGGAAAAGACCCCTATGCCTATACTAGAATCTCCATCTGGAAGAGCGCCCTTTTTATAATTAGAGACCATCCCTTCCTGGGAACTGGCCTGGGAACCTTTGAGGACGCCTTTCCCAGGTATAGTTTCCCAGTAGAAGGGGTCTTTGCCCGCTTTGGAAAGAAGGCCTCCTTTGCCCATAATGAATACTTACAGCTTGCCTCTGAGATAGGAATATTCGCCCTGGGAATACTCCTCTGGCTTCTCTACGCTTTTTTCCAGAAAGCAAGAGAGCTATTTAAAACCCTACAGGGCAAAGAAGAGTATGGCTTAGCTATTGGTCTAGTAGCAGGAATAACCGGGGTCTTGATCCATAGCTTAGTGGACTTCCCCCTCCATGCCCCAGCCGTTACCATTCTTCTTACTATAAATGCTGGTATAGTAATGGGCTTGAGCTCATCACTCACCATTCACCATTCACCATTCGCCGTCTTAGGCAAGAGATATTATCTTTATTTAGTCTTGATTATTCTAATCTTGGGATATGCTATCATCGCTCCCTATCTTGCGGATACCTATGCTGAGAGGGGGGAGTATCGGAAAGCCATTGCCCAGAATCCCTTATGTGGAGAATATCACTACGAATTAGCCAATCTCTATGTGAAACAGTATAGGGAAACTGGGGATTCTTATTATCGCCCTAGTGCCTGTGAGGAGTTTAAAAGAGCAATAAGGCTTGAACCAAGGAATGGATATTACCACAGATGCTTAGCCAAGTTCTATCATCAGAACTTTACCGGAAAATCGAGAATAGAGCCTACCATTCGGGAGATGAAGAAAGCCCTGGGACTTTCACCTTATGACTGCTTCTTCCATTATGAACTGGGCTCCATCTATGCCCATGAAAAGAGGTATGAAGAGGCAATTCACCACTATAAAAAAGCAATAGAACTGGAACCAAACTATGCCCAAGCCCACTATAATCTGGGTCAGATCTATGAGGAATTGGGCAAGATGGAGATAGCGAAAGAGGAGATAAGGGAGGCAGAGGAGGCGTGGGAAAAAGGTCGGAGAAAGTCTTCCCCTACTGAGTACGAAAAACAATTGATCACCTTACAAAGGAAAGCCCCTGCCCCGTGAGAAGTCCCCCCTGGTTAGGGGCTTGACAAATGGGTAAAAAGGTGATATTATCTAGAGTGTTTACAATATTCTAAACATATTAAAGGAGGAGAAAAATGAACAGAAATCTGGAGAGGGCCCAGGATAACTTCATTGAGGGGATAGGCCACTTAAGTTCTACCTTAGGATTCAGCAAGGTGATGGGCCAGTTATATGCTTTACTCTACCTTTCTGATAAACCGCTCTCTCTCGATGATATGGTTAAGAGGTTAGTCATCAGCAAAGGTAGCGCCAGTATTAACATCCGGGAATTAGAAGAGAAGGGGGCGGTAAAAAGGATCTGGATGAAAGGGTCAAGAAGAAACTTCTATGAGGCGGAGACCGATCTGGCAAAGATAATAAGAGATAGGATTGCCCTTTCCACAAGATGGAGGATGGATGAGATAAGAGATATAATCCAGAAGAGTGAGGAGCTAATCCAGAATGTTAAAGGGGATTCAAATAATAGTGAAGAGAGAAGAAGGATCAAATTCTATAGCCAGAGACTGAAAGAGATGAAGAGACTCCATAAACGCGCCCATAACCTCTTAGGGAAACTCCTCCTCTTTACCAAAACAATCAAATTCTAATGAACACTACTCGAAGAATCCTTAAAAATTTTTTGTCCCTTTGGAGCAATTCAAGGTGGCTTGCCGTGGAATGGCTGAAGTCATCATCGGTGCCAGAGTAGGAGGGGCATGATGGACACCGTTCAAAGGATCGCTAAAAATACCACGGTTCTATTCCTAGCCCAGGTGGGAAGCTACCTCTTTGCTTTCTTCTACACGATGTATATGGCTCGCTACCTTGGTCCAGCGAGCTATGGCATCCTTGCCTTTGCCCTTGCCTTCACTGGGATCTTTGCCGTTTTTGCCGATTTCGGTCTTTACCCCCTCACCATAAGAGAAGTCGCCCGAGATAAATCCTTAGCCTCAAAATACCTCGCCAATGTTAGTCTGATGAAGGTAATCCTGGCAGCTACTACCTTCGGACTAATCGCCCTTACCATAAACCTCTTAGGCTGCCCCAAAGAAACGGTTAAAGTCGTTTATTTCCTCGCCTTATCCATTATCTTCATGGCTTTTACTCAGATGTTCTACTCTGTCTTCCAAGCCTTTGAGAGGATGGAATTCACGGCGATAGGGCAGATGCTCCATAGCGCCTTAATTCTTGGCGGTGTCCTGCTGGCTATAAAACACAGCTTTAGCGTCGTTGGCTTTGCCCCCCTCTTCTTCCTAGCCAGCAGCGTTGTCTTGATATATAGCTTCGTCCTTTTCAGATGGAAATTCTCTAACCCCTCCCTAGCCTGGTCTCCCCGAAGGATGGAAATAGATTGGAGCTTCTGGAAACCGACTATAAAAGAAGCCTTGCCCTTTGGTTTAACTGGTATTTTTGTTACGATTTATTACTGGATTGACTCAGTCATGCTCTCTTTAATGAAAGGAGATGAAGTTGTTGGATGGTATAATGCGGCTTATAGGTTAATTATGGTTTTAATGTTTGTTCCCGTTATTTCTCAGAATGCTATTTTTCCCGTGACAGCGAAAATTTTCAAAACTTCAAAAGAATCTCTGAAATTCGCCTCTGAACGATTTTTTAAATATATGATGATTATGGGCATCCCAATCGGAATTGGAACAGCGCTTTTAGCAAACAGAATTATAT
>DLMW01000023.1:7929-8449 GCA_002478245.1 bacterium UBP18_UBA7526 | reverse complement strand
TCCCCTATCCAAGACCCTCTCTAAGATGTCAGCAAGATTAGTAGCCTCAAGCGCATGCACCATCTTTTGAGCCATAATGTTCCTCCTTTCTTATGCCAATTTTTTGGCTTTTATTATTAGAGCTGCTGTTTTCTTGCGCAGATTGGCAATGAAACGACAGTTTTTGCAATCTAATCTTTTGTCATCATAATCCAGGCAAGAAAGAAGCACTTCCACTTCTCTTTGTAATTCCAAAGCAAATTCTGCCTTCTCTTCTACTCCTTTCGCCCTATTAATCTTATCTGTAATACTTTTTATTATTGGCTCTTGTCTTTGAAATATTGAACAACTTATCCCCTCGCCAAAATCTTTGGGGTAGGGGTTTTTCATAGTAAATCTCCCAGGGGACCTAAATTTAGGTCCAGCTCTTCGTCTTTAAGTCCAAAAAACTCTTTTAATTCTTTCATCTTATCTTCTAATTTCATCAAGGTCTCTCCAAGTTTTTCTATCTTCTCCTCGGAGAGAGAACCTCCTTCTATTC
>DLMW01000023.1:0-7797 GCA_002478245.1 bacterium UBP18_UBA7526 | reverse complement strand
GCGCATGGCCTGTTTTTCCAGAAGTTTCCTAATCAGTTCCATAAGCGCCAGGATAAGTTTTGCTAGGCCTTTCTCTACATTTTTGGGATCGATATTAATCCTAGCGGGGTTGGCGTCTTTTACTTCCTCTGGGTCTTTAACCGTTATTTCTATAGATGCCTTTTTAAGTTTTTCTTCCATCTTACGTTGGCTCCTCTCGGGCACCCGGCATGGGTGCTCCTCTTAGACGCTCCATTGTCTCCACAGAACTGAGTAACACCTTCAGTCCTATATAGATGAGGTCTACATCGGCTATGGAAATAACTATATCCCCTGATACAACTGCCCCTTTATCCAGAACACGGTCCAAAACTTCTAAAAGGGTTACATCCTTCGATTTGGTAATAACATCGGCTTCCGCCATCTATCCCTCCTCTTTTATCGTGGTAAAATTGTAAGGGGGCCAGGGGCCGGTGCAATCAAAGTTAAGACCCCTCTCTTTATATTTTACTTTAAGGCCATCCGCCGCCTGGATAAACTCTGCTACCCTGTTTTTATCAACTAAAAAGGCTGAATTTAAAATCATCTCATCGTCTCTTTCGGTTACTTCTTTTGGTAATAGCTTATTTATTCGCGCCTCAATACTAAGTCCCCTTAATATCTCAAAACTCTCTTGACCATATTCATTGATTCTCCTGTTTAGCGCCTCTTTCATCAATTCTTCTTTTTTCTTTTTAAGAACATAGGCCTTGCCGGGAGAAGAACTGGCGATTTCCTTTCCCATTTTTAAAATTTCAGCCTCTTCTTTAATAAGAGTGCTTTTTAGCTTTTCTATATCGCAATAGATCTTGACTCCCCATTCCTCTTTGCCTTCTAAGTTCTCTAAATTTTCTTTAAACTCTCCCATATGCTTCTCAAGCATTGTTTTTAAACTATCCTCAGTTTTAAATATGGTTCCAAACTTGAAGGGAAGCACGCAGGTATCTCTCATCACCCCTTCTATTATTTTCTCATGGATATTTACCTTTGACTTAATCCAGGCTAAATTGGCCAGGTTCTTCTTTAGATTCTCTGCGCTAAATTCGCTTTCTTTGACTTTACTAACCACAGCATAAAGGCCTTGGTGATAGACAAAATAAACCCTGCCCTCCCCTTCCTTTAGTTTTGGCACTTTTTTTGTAACACAATACAGATAGATAAGGTCTTTTTTAGCTGCTTCCATATCAAATATACTTAATGATTTACTCAGTCGGCTTTAGCGGGCCTTTGCGTTCGTAGGACTGAACTTCTAAATTATTATCCAGTTTAGTAGCATAGATATTCCTATCCTGCACTCTGGTGGGAAGACCAAGGGACTTTATAAATGAACTCTCCTCGTATACTTCTGTTTCTGTCTCCCAGCCATCGCCAACCTTTGCTACCTTAATCACCTTCACATCTTTTGCATTAAGGGTCTTCTTCAGGAACTCGGCAACTACTTTTCTGGCCTCTTCTATATTAGCCATCTTCTTAGCCATTTCTCCACCTCCTTAAATTTTCGAAAAGGATCTTTCTTTCTCTTTTCTAATAGCATCTAAGCGTGCCAGAAGTTCCTTCTCCTCCTCCTTATACTCTTCCTCACTTATCTCCTCCATCTCAAGTCGCTGTTGCAATTCCATAAGTTCTTCTTTTATTCGCCCCTCATCATGCAGTTCCCTCTCTACTGCCTCATTAATCTTCCTGCCCACCCAAAGCACGACTTTTAAGGGAGCAAGCAATATATCGTCAATTAAAAACATCCTAATATTCCTCAGTCTTGATTACCAGATTAACAAAGTTAAATGGTGGTAGTGTTCCCACATACTTAAATTTTATCTTTTCCCCATATTTGTCTGCAAGTTTATTTACCTTTTGGTCAAACTCTGCTTCTTTCTCTTCATTTACCAAAAAGGCAGCATTTACGATCATCCGCTCGCCATAGGTATTATTGGTCTTCACTTCTTTTGCCAAAGGCGATAAGGTATCCAGAATCTCTTTTTTATAAATCTCTTTCTCTTTTCCTAAAGCAGTCTCAACCATCTTTCCTATCTGCATCCGTTGATAATATGTCTTCTTTGGAGGTAGTTTAGCAATTTTTTCTTTCAACCTTCTTATATCTTCATACTTCTCTAAGATATCCTTATAGATGATATCCTCTTTAAATATTGCTTTTAAACCCAGCTCCTTCTTGCCTTCAACATCATTTAGTAAATCTTTGAATTTATCATATTCCTTCTTTAATATCCTCTTAACCTTCTCTTCATCCTCGGCAATGGTACCAAATCTCACGGGCAAAACCGTATGTTCTTTCATTGCCTCCTCAATCGCCTTCTCATGGGCAAGCATATTTTCCCGGGATACTGAATAATCTATTACTGGAGAATTGCTAACCACGGCTGCGATGTTGTTAAAACAAACTGTATACAAGCTATCTCCTCTTCCCCCAATCCCCAACGGGCCAAATGATTGAGATCGATTTGATTCAATTATGCAGTATATATATCTACCTTCTTTCATCCCCCACTTCCCTCTTTGTTTTATTCATTTCTCCACTCCGAACTACTTCTCCCATTCCTCAGGATAGATGACAATATTGACAAAGTTAAATACTGGTAGAGGCCCGGCATACATAAACTTTATTCTGTCTTTATATTCATCACTTAAATCATCCATGATGTTGTCAAATTCTTTCTCTCTCCCTTTATCCACCAAAAAGGCCGCATTCATAAACATTGGATCACCAATGGTCTTGTTGAGTTTATAATCAAGGGCTGTTCTTCTTAGGGCATCTACTATCATATCTCTTTCTTTCTCTTTTTTCTTGGTTAAAGCTCGTTCAACCATCTCACCTACTTCTATTTTGGCCTTTATGTTCTTTTTGCCCTTATCTTTCTGGATTTTCTCTTTTAACTTTTTAATCTCTTCATTTTCTTCTGTAATCTCTTTAAAAATAACATCCATATTCTTCCATATTCCCTTAACGCCCAATTCTATCTTGTGGTCCATATCCCTTAAAGCGTTTTTAAATTCTCTGTATCTCCTATCCAAAAGATTCCTTATCTCATCAGCATTAGAGGCAACGGTGCCAAACCTAACAGGAAGCACACTATCAAATTCGGCCATTACTTCTTCAATCACTTTCGTATGGGCCAACATATTCTCGCGATTCACAACAAATTTGGTCAGGGGATGATTGCTTACTACCATACTTAAATCTTCATAACCAATGGTCAAGACCTCATCGCCTCTGCCAGCTATGCCTAGGGGTCCAAAGTTTCTTTCCTGCTTTGTACCAATGATACAGTAGATATACTTTCCTTCTTCAGTTGCCATTCTGGCTTCCTCTTAAGACTTTGATTCCAATGAAACTTTCCACAGCTGTTACCGTAAAAGAACATCTGCCTTCTACGCAGTAGTCAGTGAGGAGTTGGTAACTCTTTGTTATTCTGGAAAAATCCTTCTGGGCATTCTCTCTTTCTCGATGCTTATCTGGATGATGTTCCATAGTCAATCTTCGGTAAGCATTCTTTATCTCAGAAAATGTGGCCTCTTCTCCCAATCCCAGTCTCCTTCGCGCCTCATCTACCTCCTCAAATCTCATCCTCTTCACTTCTAAGGTGCTGAAGCTATAGGGTGGTAAGGGGCCAACACATCTGAAGTTCACCATCTGATGGTATCTCTCATCCAATTCCCTTATTCTTCTATCAAACTCCTTCTCCTTCTCCTTATTCATTAGAAAGGCAACGTTCATAATCATCATAGCATCCAGGGTATCATGGATGGAGAGGTCTAGGGTATATTCCTTCAATGCCCCCACTATCTCATCCCGCACCTTTTCTGTTCTTCTCTCCAGTGCAGATTTTACCATCTGGCCTATCCTTATCTTCCCTTCAAAATCCTCTTGTTGGCTGGCCATCATTCTCTCTTTGAATTCCTTGATCTCTTTCTCTTGAGCAATCTCTTTAAAGATGGCCTCCTTATCCCAGAGGGCAACAACATCCAGTTCTATCCTTCCCTCCATCTCCTTCAGTAGGTCTCGGAATTGGGCATAGCCTCTCTCAAGGATTCTTCTTACCTCCTCCTCGTCATTGGCAAAGGTACCAAATTTTAAGGGAAGGATGGTATGCTCCTTCATCACCCTTTCTATTACTTGCTGATGGGCGAAGAGGTGGCGGACAACAACATCCTTGGCCAGAGAGTCATAGGCCCGAATGGGAGAGGTGCTTATTACCGCAGAGATATCCTGATAGGGAATGGTATAGACCCTGTCTCCCCGCTCACCGCTGGGGCCGAACTCCTTCTCCTCCCCTTTTCCTATGATACCATAGAGATACTTGCCCTCTCGAACCATAGTCTCTTTCAATAGGTTACGCTATTCTTTGTTGTGCTAAAGAATTCTCTATTTGGCCTTTTCCCAAAGTAATATAGGCCTCAACTTCGTCAGAACCTTTTTTCGCTTCGCACAAAATAAGCCAATCCTAAAAGAGCCCTGATCTTCTCATCCTCAGGGCTCTTATTTAATATCTTCTTAGCCCGTTCTCTGGCCTCATCTACCTTCCCCACTTTAAGATAAGTGTCTATAACTTCGATATCCTTTTTTTCTGCCATCTATCTCCTTTGTCCAATCGCCAAGACGCGAAATGCTGGGTCGCTCCCGAACTGGCGTTTTCGCGAATATTTGGCGATTTCGCGTTTATTTCTCCTTGACCTTCTGAAGTTTAATCTCCAAGATCCCATTCTTATAGGAGGAGGTTACCGCCTGGGCATCTACCGCAGTAGGGAGGAGGACCTCCTTGGCATACTTCCTCTCTTTAGCCTTGGCAGAGATGTTAAGGATATCTCCCTTTATCTCAAAGTCGATATTCTCTTTGGAGACCCCGGGTAGCTCAGCCACCACCAGGACATGGTCCTTCTCATCAAAGACATCCACTATCGGTTCTCTAACTTCCTTAACTACCGGACCTCTGGGAGTCTCTTTGATGTTGCCAAAGGTCTCCACTACTGGTTCTCCACCCGCTAAGGTCTTTACACTGAAGCCATAGACTCCCCTAAACTCCTTACCCGTAGGGGTAACACCCTTAAACTCCTTCTTTAATTCCTTTCCCTCTTCTGCCAATTTGCTAACCAGGTCAATGAGGTTACCGATGCCTTTAAAGAGCCCGCCAAAACTTAACTTTCCAATCCCGAAGTCAATCTCTACTTCTTTTCCTTCTTCCTTGGGCTTCCTTTCCTTCTCTTCTGCCATTGGCCAATCTCCTTTCTTCAATTCAGCCACCGGAACTTCAATAAGTAAAAGACTTTAGCGCGCCGTTATTTTATAACCAAACCTATCCCCCTACATGTTAAACAGGGTAGGTTGCCTCCTTTTTCTCTACCTCTTCCTCTGCAGGCAGGACATATCTCAACCTCTTTAGTAGGCACACTCACAACCCCTCTCCCTCGGCAGACAATACAGGGAAGGTCAGGATTTATACCTGATTTCCCTAAGCCATTACAATAAGCACATATTACTGCTGGAGGTTTAACTCTTATTGTCCCAGTGCCTAAACATACTGAGCACTTCATGCTCTTCTTAGAAGGTATGAATCCTTTTCCGCTACAAAATCCACATCAAGATATCTCCTTCGGAGATACTTCCATAGGGGCTATCACCCCTCTGGCGTTCCGAAATGCTCCTATTCGTCGCATTTCTCCACTGTCACCCCTTGGGGGAAAGCAGATTCTTTCCCCCAAACCCCCTAATCCTCGGCATCGTAATTTATTCAAATTCCGATGCCTCTATATATGCTCTTATTTAGGACCTCACCTTTTCTACCTGCTTTTTTACTCTTGAAGTCAAACGTTTTCCAATCCATCTATCCCCTTCTCTGTAATTAGTAATTTAATGTCATCTTCTTCCACTCTTTTCCTGAAGGTATCCCAAACCTTTCGGATTCTGCTTCCCTTCTTTTGGCTTCTGCTTTTTCTAACTTGTCTATCTCTGCATTAACCTCGCTAATCCTTTTTCGGATACCCTTTTCTCTCTTCTTCAGGATATAAACCTCTTTTCCCAATCTATCTTTTTCTTTATGCAGCATATATAAATCTAGATAGGCTGAACTCTGCACTCGAGGGATAGACCTCTTTCTGGCACTAAACATAGTTCTTATCTCTCTCAATCCACTTAACTCTGTGACTCCTCTAACCATTTTCTTTCCTCCTTATTAACCCCGATAATTGGTAGGGGGATTAAAATTTTTAATCTCTATCTGGCAATTTCCTTTGAAGTAATATGGATACTTTTTCTCCTGCCTGCTCCTACAGTCTTCAGCTCAACCAATTGGCCTTCTTTTAAGCCTGCTTCTCGCTGAATATTACCAGGAATTTTAATCCTTCCCTCTTTATCTAGCCTCGAAAATGCTCGCATTAGTGTCATTTTAAACCCCCTTCGGTCGGTTTACACAGTTAACACACATATCTATGTTAGGCGTACTTCTCAACCAGTCCTTTAACCACCTCTTTTACCCTTGCTTGATTTGTCTTTGAGCCCACCCGGCTTGTCTCTGATGCTAAAATATCCTGACAGGTTTTTAGAAATGCACTATTTGACTTAACCAGGGGTATCTTCATCACTTTCAGGCTTTTGGCAATCATAATACAACCCCGGACCGTTGGTGCAAACTCACATTTTCCGGACTCTCTCAAGCCCCTTACAATATTGACTATTATCTCAGCCTGGGGTTTAGGGAGTTTGGATTTTGCCCGGGTGATAGCAACCTCTGTTTCATAGTCAAAGTGGTCCAAATCCATAGTAATCATCCTATCCCTTAAAGCATCCTGAGATCTATGGACCCCAGCATATTCCTCAGGGTTTGAGGTGAAGATGGCGGTGAAATCCGGATCAACTCTTAAATATGGCTCCTCTCCTCTCCCCACTGGCAAATCCATCATCTTCTCCTGTAAAATGGAGAGAAGGATGTTATTCGCCTCTGGCCGTGAGCGGGTAAATTCATCGTAGATCAGGGTAAATCCATATTTGCAGGCAATGGTCAGGCGATTGTCAACCCAGCGCTTAATCATATCCTCCTCTAACTTCAAAACCCGGGATACAAAGCGGTCCACAACCTTCCTAAACCGATAGCCATATTCCCCTCCTACCAAATCCGAGGTGGTAAACTCTTCATCTCCATGAATCAGAACCACTGGTCGGGCGATCTTATTGGCAATGTGCATAGCCAGAGTAGTCTTGCCTGTACCAGAAACCCCTCTAAAATGGATGGGAAAACCTGCCTTAATATAGGAGAGGGCCCTATTAGTAATATCCTTTATATACTTTGTTTCCACAAAGTCTGGCAGAGGACTTGGTTCTAAAACTGTAGCCATCTCTTCAATCATTTTTCTTACCTCCTATTTCTTTATCTTCCTTATTCTCTAATTGTTTCGCTCATTTTCTTCCAAATCCTGCTTGCTTCTTCACAAGTCCCCTCGCCTCCTCTTCCTCAAAACCTCTTTATTGCCCCTTGGTGAAAGGTCTTAAAGTTCTCCCAGCTTCTTATTTACCCTTACAGGTAAGGCAGGGAAGTTTGCTCTCCGGAGCCCCTGGCTAGGAGCTAAAGATTATCTTTTCTTTTTTCTCTTGGGCCTTTTAACAACCTCTTCTACTGGCTTTACTTCCACAGCTGCTTCTACCTTAGGTAAAATCCCTCTCTTCTTAGCCATCTTTGCAGTCAAGTCCTGCCAGTTAGCGGCCATCTTTTCTCTTTCAGCTGCAAAGCCACTTAACAGCTTCTTGGTTTCACTAACGATACCCGCCACATATTT
>DLMW01000083.1:4747-7093 GCA_002478245.1 bacterium UBP18_UBA7526 | reverse complement strand
AATAAGAACGGCTGGGATGGAGAGTGGTATCTGAGGGGTTTCAAGGATTCTGGAGAGGCCTTTGGCTCGAATAAAAATAGAGAGGGAAAGATATTCTTGAATACCCAATCCTGGGCTATCCTCTCAGACATCGTTCCCAAAGAGAGGACAAAGTTACTCTTGGAGGCAATAGACAGATATCTGGATAGTGAGCATGGTCCGGCTTTATTCCATCCTACTTATAGCCAATATGATCCTTCGTTGGGTCGGGCGACTATGTTTGCTCCAGGAACCAAGAAGAATGGTGCTATCTTCTGTCATGCCGCAGCCTTTCTTATCGTAGCCTATCTTATGCTGGGATATTCCAATAAGGCCTGGCAGACGTTGAAGAAGATCATGCCCAATAAGCAGAAGGACTATGAACTCTATAAGGTGGAGCCCTATGTATTCAGTGAATATCTGGTGGGACCTAGCCATCCCTATCTCTTTGGGGAAGGGGCTTTCTCCTGGCTTACGGACACCGTAGGCTGGGTCTATACGATTGTTACTGAATGGATGTTGGGTATTCGAAAATACGTGGAGGGAATAAGGATCGATCCCCATCTCCCTTCTTCCTGGAAGAAGGCGAAGATAAGAAGACCCTTCCGAGAAGCAATCTACGAGATCCTCATTGAGAATCCCAAAGGAGTAGAACACGGAGTAAAGGAGATCTATGTTGATGGAAAGAAGATAGAAGGAAACCTTATTAAACCCCACAGAGATGGAAAGAGCCATAAGGTGAGGGTAGTAATGGGAAGAGTGATCGGTGATCAGGTAATCAGGAAAAGGAAGATCAATGCAAAATATGAATAAGAGAGTTAATATAGGGATAGTCCTGATTCTAATCCTAATCTATTCTTTGGGGGTCTTCATCCGTACAGAGAGCTTCATCATCCGGGGCCACAGCAACTTTCATCTCTTCACCATAGAATCTGCCCAGCACTATTATCATACTTCTCTCGTTGCTCAAGGGAAAGGGATTCCCAAGATAGATAGACTCTTAGCCTGGCCAGAGGGCTTTGATACCAGGACAGATACCAATCTGGAGGAGTATGTTGTCGGTACTCTTTATCGTATTCTTCCCTTAAAGCATATCCCTTTAAGCCTCTTCATAAGATACTTCGTTCGCTCCTGGTACTGCCTGACCATCTTCATCATCTATCTTCTCCTATTTGCCCTAACGGGAAGCAGGACCTCTGGGATCATCGGGGCCTCCTTCTATGCCCTCTCCCTTCCGGCTATCGAACGCTCTTTAGGGGATCATTTCCAGAGGGAGCAGTTTGCCTTAGTCATCATCTTCCTTCATGTCTATTTCTTCTGTAAATTCCTAAAGGAGAGAGATAAAAGAGATATCCTTCTCTCATCCCTTTTCCTCTTCTTGGGCCTGGTGAGCTGGAAACTGGCTCAATTCTACTACCTCATCCTTTTTGGCTATATTCTTCTTGCCTATCTCTTCAGTAATAGGTACTATCTGGCCCTGTGCTTCTTTACTGCCATTAACTTCCTTGGGGCCTTAGCCCTTCCCACAAGCCTGAAGACAGATTACTTCATCTTTTCCCTTCCCATGCTTCTCTCCTATTCCCTTCTTGCTTCCTGGGGATGGAGAAGATGGCGCAAAAAGAGGAGAGAATCTTTAATCCTTTTTCTTGTTATAGCGATAGGTCTCTTCTTCCTCTTTCCCAAGACCGGGCAGTATAATCATGTTTGGCAGACAACGCTCTATAAGATAAGGTATCTGGGGATAAAGCCCACTGATCCTTCTCTCCTCCCCTTTGAGGCCAGGCACTACTGGACCCCTCCCTACTCCTCACCTGGCCTCTTTAGATTCTTAAACGAGTTCTTAGTCCTCATTCTTTTAGCTTGCTATCCCCTATCCGTCTCTCTCAAGAGGCTCTTTCAGAAGAAGATTACTCTGGAGGAAGGCTTCCTCCTCTATGCTCTTTTTGCCTCTTTTGGCTGTTATCTTCTATTCTATAAGCTTAAGACCTTCTTCATCTTCTTCTTAGTAATCTTTATCGCCTCTCTATTTATCCTTACCAAGAGACGTCTCTTGAGAGTCGCGATCCTTCTTCTACTCTTAATCGGTCTCTCTCTCCAAATCTATCAGGCCCTCTCCTGGCAGGATTCCTTCTTGGTAAAGGGGATGCTAAAGGTAGGGATAAGGCCCTTGGAGTTCCCTCCCAGTGGAAATATGTTGGCGATAAGAGAGGTCCTTTCCTGGATAAGAGAGAATACCGGCCCTGAGGACGCCTTCCTCGCCCCCCTCTCCCTTTCTCCCCAGATCGCAGCTTATGCGCACCGACCTACTGTCCTTCACTGTTACTTTGA
>DLMW01000083.1:1350-4579 GCA_002478245.1 bacterium UBP18_UBA7526 | reverse complement strand
AGAGGAGGATTTGGCCGACCTCTGCAAGAGATATAAGGTAGATTATCTCATCTATCGTGGCGATCAACTCCTACGCACTGACCCCCTGATGTCCTATAGATATGTGGCTAACCAGATGGATCTGGATGAAGATTGGGCAGCCTACAGGCTCCACTTCTCTCCTGAAAAGTTAGAGAATTTCACCTTAGTCTATGAGAATTACTTCTATCGCATCTATTGTCCAGGAAAGGGGAAGGGTATTTCTCGAGGATACCATCCTCTCTTTGATGAGAGAATATTTAAAGAACTGGGAAAAGAAACGGATCTCTTCTATGGAAGGGTCATGGAGGGCTACGACTATTACTTTCAGGCTCTGGTATTGTTGCAGAAAGGAAGGGAGGAAGAGGCGAAAGAAATGCTTTTACTTTCTTTAGAGCACTGCCCCTATATCCCAGGAGTAAGGGCCCTCTTAGAGGGATTGAGATGAACCCCCCTCATAGGATTGATGATCCTAAGATTGAAAAACTTGAACCGATAAATTGCTTCCTATAGAAGTTATTTGCTTGACTACAAAAGGAGGGGTGGGGTGAAAAGAAAATACCTTCTTCTGATCCTTCTTTTGGCTCTGGTCTTAAGGCTCGGGCTTCTCTTCTCTGGCCAGAGATATGTGGATGGGGATGATGCCGTAGTGGGGATGATGGCCAAGCACATCCTTACCAGAGGAGAAAGACCCTTATTCTACTATGGTCAGCCCTATGGAGGAGGCCATGCCATCGAGGCTTACTTGGCTAGTCTTTTCTACCTACTATTCGGTTTCTCCTCTATTACCTTGAAACTTGTCCCCCTAATCTTTTCCCTGGGAATCATCGCCCTGAGCTATCTTCTGCTTGAGCGCTTCTTCAATGAAAGGATAGCCATACTATGCGGCCTTCTCTTGGCCGTTTCCAGTCCCTTTATAAAGTCCTCTCTCAAGGTGAATGGATATATTGAGACCATCTTCTTCTCTCTCTTAAGTCTTTTTTTATTCTTTTCTATTTACTTTGAGAATAAGAGAGATTATAAAAGAATTGCTCTCTTCGGTTTTCTCTGTGGCTTTGCCTACTACTCGTTCGACTTTGCCATCTTCTACCTTCTGACCTATCTCCTTTTCTTCTTCGCCCGGGATAAGAGGTGCTTCTTCAGAAAATCCTTTCTCATATTCCTCTTTCCCTTTCTTCTGGGCATCTCTCCCCTTATCTGGGTCAATCTCAGGACTTCCTCTTCCCCGGTGAGATATCTCATCCATAATCCATCTTTATTCTACGGAAGACCGATAAAACCCCAGTTCTTACTCAACATCAAAGGTTTCTTTATTCACGATCTTCCTGCTTTCCTCAGTCCAGAGGCGGTGCATCTTTTTATTAAAGAGATTTCCCTCTTTTCCTGGATTCACTATTTTATCTATCTTTCTTCAGTCCTTTTTCTTATTTTCTTAAAGAGGAGTTCATTAAAGAACCTTTTCCGCACGCTTCTGTCCGGTAGAAAATTTTCCCCTTCACCAGAGCTCTGGTTTATCTGCTATTTCTTCATCTTTTTAATCCTCTACTCTCTTTCTCCCTTTGCTGGAGGGTGTCCCAGGTTCCTTCTGCCCCTCTATCCCCTTATCCCCATTTCCATTGCTTTCTTCTTGAACTGGCTCTGGGAGAGGAGGAGGATCCAGAGAGCTATTTCTATCTTACTTTTGGTTCTATTACTCTCCATTGGATTAAGGTATGATATCTCCCTGGCCAAAAGCGATGAGGTGATCGATGGCAAGATAAGGACCTCGGGCAAACTCGCTTCTCAGATAGTAGAATTCTTAAATGAAAATAATATAAGATATATCTATACCACCTACTTCTTAAAGTGGAGAATAATCTTTGAGAGCGATGAGAAAATCATCGCCAGTCACCGCCATCATGGGACGCTCCATAGATACCCACTCTATGAAGAAATAGTGGAGAGGGCAGAGAATTTTGCCTATGTCTTCCATATCCAGGACCCTTCCGGTAAGTTTCTCGAGGATTATCTAAAAGAGAACGATGTTCAGTATGAGAAAGAAGTGATCGATGGGGTGGCTGTCTACTACAATCTTTCTGAAGAGGTGAGGCCGGATTAGATGGAAGAGTTAATCGATCGATATAATCGGAAGATTGAATACTTGAGGGTTTCTATTACTGATCGGTGCAATCTGCGGTGCATCTACTGCATGCCTCCTGAGGGAATAAAATCATTAAGGCATGAGGATATCCTGAGGTTTGAAGAGATAGAAAGAATAGTAAGATACAGCATAGACTGGGGGATTGACAAGGTGAGGATCACGGGTGGGGAGCCTTTAGTGAGGAAAGGGGTGGTCTACTTAGTAGAGATGCTTGCCCATCTCAAAGGCATCAGAGATTTAAGTATGACCACCAATGGGATTCTCTTAAGGGATTATGCTCGGGATCTAAAGAATGCTGGACTCCAAAGGATAAATATTAGCTTGGACAGTCTGGATGCCAATAGGTTCGAGCGCATTACCAAGATAGGGAAGTTGTCTCTTGTCCTGGATGGGATAGAGGAGGCATTAAAGAGAAGCCTTGAACCAGTGAAGATGAACGTTGTGGTCATGGAGGGAATAAATGATGATGAGGTTTTAGACTTTGCGAGCTTGAGCCTGGATCGACCATTGCACATTAGGTTCATTGAATTTATGCCCTTTGGCGAAACGCAGAAGACTTCTTTCAGGTTTGTCCCTACTCCTGCCATTAAGGAGAGATTAAAGGAGTTAGGAGATTTAATCTCGGCTGAAGTGAAAGGTGCTGGACCAGCAAAGTCTTTTAGGTTTGAAAAATCTTTGGGGACCATAGGGTTCATAACACCCATAAGTGAACACTTCTGCACTACCTGCAATCGCCTGAGATTAACTGCAGATGGGGAATTGTATCCCTGCCTCTTCTCTGATTATAGGGTGGATATTAAGAAGCCCTTACGGACTGCTAGAGGATATAGAGAGATCAGGGAACTGTTCGAAGAGGCCTTGAAGAATAAGCCAGAGAAGCATTCTCTAAAAGGAAATAACCAGGTCATGTCCAGGATAGGGGGATAGAACGCGAATAAAAAAGGTCGCGAATTCTAAAATTTCGGAGACAAGAATAGACACTGAACTCAAGCGAGCCCAACAGAGGTTGGGGAAGGTACCCCGAACTACATAAGGGAGGTTAAAGATAAGGAGGGTTTAAGCAATGGAATA
>DLMW01000083.1:0-1154 GCA_002478245.1 bacterium UBP18_UBA7526 | reverse complement strand
GGAGGGTTTAAGCAATGGAATATGGGCATTTTGATGAAAAGGGAAGGGTAAGGATGGTGGATGTCAGTGGGAAGAAGATTACCAAGAGGGAAGCAATCGCTTCTGCCAATATCATTATGAAACCCAAGACCCTGAAGATGATTAAAGAGGGCAGAATCTCTAAAGGGGATGTCTTATCTGTGGCCAAGGTGGCTGGGATCATGGCGGCTAAAAGAACCAGCGAACTAATTCCCATGTGCCACCCCTTGGAGATTAATAACATTGATATTACCTTCGATCTAAAAGGGAAAAATAGAATCGAAATAATTTCAAAGGTGAAGTATCTGGGAAGGACTGGGGTGGAGATGGAGGCCTTAATGGCAGCATGCATCAGTGCCCTAACTATCTATGATATGGGCAAGGCAGTGGATAGGGAGATGGTCGTCTCGGATGTAAAGTTACTAAAGAAGACCGGGGGAAAGAGCGGAACCTTTATAGGAAGTGATCGGTTGGTTTACGATTAACGGTTTCCGCCAGAGGCGGATCAGCCTTCGGCGGAAACGGTAAACGCCTTTAGAAAACTCAACAGATATACTCATTAGAACGGTAAACCTCAAGTAACACAGTTCCCAGCTCGCAGATCACTCTGAACAAAGTGAGGAAAAGATGGTCAAAGTAGGAATACTGGTTATTAGCGATAGGGCATCGCGGGGGGAGAGGGAGGATGAGAGCGGTCCAGCAATAAAGAAGATAATCTCTAAGATATCGAGCTATCGAGCCATCAAGTACGAGATTATACCTGATGAGAAAGAGATAATCTCTAAAAAATTAAAAGAGTGGGTTGATGGGTTAAGACTCGATCTGATCCTGACGAGTGGGGGAACAGGGATTGGGCCAAGGGATGTCACTCCCGAGGCGACTAAGGGAGTGATCGAGAAGGAAGTGTCTGGTTTCGGGGAGGCCATGAGGGTAAAGGGTTTAGAGAAGACCCCCTTCAGCATGCTCTCCCGGGCCATAGCAGGAATCCGGAAGAAATCCCTGATCATCAACCTGCCCGGAAGTCCCAGGGCAGTTAAGGAGAATCTTGAGGTCATTCTACCAGCAGTGAAGCACGGGATCGAGATACTAAAAGGAAAAACAGGTGAGTGTAGTAGATAATACCGTGCCCAATCATT
>DLMW01000010.1:6394-13953 GCA_002478245.1 bacterium UBP18_UBA7526 | reverse complement strand
CCCCAGCCCGGGGTGGAACCTGTTGAAATTCGCCAAGAAGAACCTCTACCAAAGGAAAGACTACCTATAGTTCCTGAAGAAAAAGAGAAGAAGCCCGAAGTTCCTGTGCCAGAGAAAAAGCGAGCAAAGGAAGAAAAGCCTAAGAAGGAGGTTAAACCTCCTCTACCCAAAGCGAAGAAAAGGAAGAAGATAAGGTCCCTGGCATTGGAGGAGATTGAGGAGAGATTGAGGGCTGTAGAGACAGATATGGGGGGTACCCTTTCAAAGTATGCTCAGCACCTTCTCCAGAGAAAAGGGGAATTGCTAAAAAGAATAGAAGAGGCAAAGAAATTACCGGAGGTTTAATGATAAAAGGAGGTAAGGATTATGTCTCGCCAACCATCAGAGAAGCAAGTTCAGATTCAGATCGGAATAGATGAGGCAACTGCCCAGGGGATCTATTCCAATCTGGCCTTCCTCTATATTCAGCCAAAAGCAAGATTAAGGGCCAGGGTAATCACCAGCCACACCAAAAGGGTTCTAAAGGGAGAAGCAGGATGACAAGAAGAGGATGGATCGCCCTTATCCCTGTAAAGGGGGCTATTACCTCAGAGGAGGTACCTTTCTTCCCTGTTCCCAGAGTGACTTCTGCGGGAGAGGTGATAGGTTTCCTTGAGGAGGTGAAGAGGAATAAAAGAATAAAGTCTATTATCTTGGAGATAAATTCCCCTGGAGGGACTCCCTATTCCTGTAAGGAGATTGCCCAGACAGTGAAGGGCATAAAGAAGGCGACTGTTGCTTGGATAAAGGAGTCGGCAACCTCGGGCGCCTACTGGATCGCTTCTAGTTGTGATAGGATAGTTGCCGATGCTTTAAGCACCTTGGGGAGTATTGGGGTAGCGAGCATTAGGCCGGACTTCTCGGAACTGATGAAGAAGTTTGGGATAGATGTCAAGACCATGACCACTGGGATCTATAAGACCCTGGGACTGCCCTTTAAGAAGTCCACTCCTAGGGAGAAGGAGGTGTTGGAGAAAGAGATCAAGATCATCCATAAGAACTTTATGGAAGAGGTGACCAGGAATAGAGGGTTGAAGAAGAAGGTTGCCCGGGAGGTGGCCAAGGGGAAGGTCTACCTGGGGGAGGAGGCAAAGGCCTTGGGACTGGTCGACTATCTTGGGGGAAGGGAGAAGGCATTAGAGATTGCCAAGGAGGCAGCAGGAATCACTACTTATAAGATCATCGATTATAATAAGAGAAGAAGAAGACCCAAGGGCATTCTGAGAAGATTGATTGGAGAATATTGATGAAAAGGATTGGGGTTCTGACCAGTGGGGGAGATTGTCCAGGGATGAATGCCTGTCTGCGCAGCATAGTACGCACTGCGGTCTATAATGATCTGGAGGTAATCGGGATTAAGAGAGGGTATCAGGGATTGATTGAGGAAGATCTAATTCCTTTGAATCCCAGGTCGGTCTCCAATATCATAAATCGGGGAGGAACAATACTAAAGACCGCCAGGTCCCCGGCCTTTCAAACAGAGAAGGGAATGGAAGAAGCGGTAAAGGTAATAAAAAGAAACGGGATCGATGGCCTAATTGTCCTGGGTGGAGAGGGCTCTCTGCGGGGAGCGCACAAACTATATGAAGGATGGGGAATTCCGGTAATAGGTATTCCCGCAACCATAGATAATGATATAAATGGGACAGATTTAGCAATCGGATTCGACACTGCCCTAAACATTGTCCTGGATGCCATTGATAAGATAAGGGATACGGCAATAAGTATGGACAGGATATTCGTGGTTGAGACCATGGGGAGGCTCTGTGGCGACCTGGCGTTAAAGGCGGCCTTAGCAGGAGGGGCGGAGGAGGTTATCTTACCTGAGATTAAGTATAAAAAGAATCTTCTCATCCAGGAGATAGAGAGAGGAAGAGAGAAGGGGAAGAAGAGCTGGATCATCATCATTGCGGAAGGAGCCGGAAAGGCATCTGAGATCGCTGCCT
The DNA here is from genome assembly GCA_002478245.1 of bacterium UBP18_UBA7526. GTDB lineage: Bacteria > UBP18 > UBA7526 > UBA7526 > UBA7526 > UBA7526. The sequence goes on along the minus strand of DLMW01000010.1, from coordinate 11,968 downwards.
ACATTACTAAAAGAACAGGCTATGAGACCAAGACCACGGTATTGGGCTATATCCAGAGAGGAGGGGTTCCCACTGCTTCTGATCGACTCCTTGCTTCCCGTCTAGGGGCAGGGGCGGTAAGGCTTTTGAAAGAAGGCCAGAGGGATAGGATGATCGCTCTTCAAGACGAAAGGATAAAAGCAGTTGATTTAAAGGATGTCTGGAAGAAGAAAAGAACCGATCGTAGCCTCTACCGACTTATCAAAATATTGGCCATCTAATCGCAGATGACCGAGAGAGGGGAGGTGAGGAAAATGGCAGAGGAGAAAAGAATCGGTGTGGTAACCCACTACTTCGGCAAGATCAGTGTGGCCATCATTAAGGTCGAGGAAGAGGGCCTCAAGATGGGAGACACTGTCCATATTAAAGGCCGGAGCTCGGATTTCACTCAGAAAGTGGAGTCTATGGAACTGGAGCATAAGGCCATTCAGGAGGCCAAGGTTGGGGAAACGATTGGCCTGAAGGTCTCTGAGCATGCCCGGGAAGGGGATGTGGTCTACAAGATAATAGAGTAAGCTACACGCCGCAGGCTGAAATTACCTCAAACGGTTACGGTTGCGCTACTCGCCCTTTGCACCATTTGGTGCAAGGCTCGTATCGTCTTCCGTTAAAAGTAAAAGGCTATCCGGCCGGCTATTACAGTTCCCAATCGTCGGATGACCTTAACCGATAGCCGAAACGAGCCTTGTACAACGAGAAATGGTGTCTATGGAGAAGAAAGAGTTTGAGAATTTGGTTCTTAAGGCGCTCGAGGAACTGCCTCTAAACTTTCGCAAGAAATTGGAGAACATTGGGATCGTGATTGAGGAAAAGCTCCAGACCGCTACTTTGAGAGCATGCTCAATATCTCCTTCGACTACTCTTCTTGGCCTGTATCAGGGAGTACCTTTGAAGAAGAGGGGTCCCTGGTATGGAAATATCTTACCAGATAAGATAACCATCTATCAGAAGAATATTGAATCCTTCTGTCATAGTCAGGAAGAGATAGAAGAAAGGGTACGCGAAGTAATAAGGCACGAGATCGGCCACTACTTTGGTCTTAAGGAAGAAGAATTAAAGTAAACCCCGCAAATATAAAAATTATCACCAGATTAAATATCGAAGGACTTCTAACGGGGTAAAGGGGAAGGAGGTGAGAAGGATGGTGACAGGAATGGTGCTCATTCGCTTTGCGGCTGGGAAGGAGAAGGAAGCCTTAAAAGGGATTGGGGCCGTAGAGGGAGTAAAGGAGGTCAAGGGCGTCTTTGGAAGATGGGATGCTGTGGCTACTGTAGAGGCAGATGACCTTGATGCCTTAGCCGCCCTGGTAGTAGGGAAGATAAGGGCCATCCCAGGAGTGGCAACTACAGATACCTTAATTACTGCCCGGCTATGAGAAGGGGAAGCGGAAGGTCGGGAAGGAAGATAGACTATCGGAAGAACAAGAAGGGCCACAAGCACCTCCAGAGATTGGCCTATAAGTATGTTCTTGCCCGAAGAAGGGGTAAGTAGTGGCAAAAAGAGAGTTCTCTGCAGGCGGCATCGTAGTCAAAAGAGAAAGAGGAAGACTTAAGGTTCTTTTGATTAAGGACGGCTATGGAAGGTGGACCTGGCCCAAGGGGAATATTGGGAAAGGTGAGTCCAGCGAAGATGCCGCCCTGCGGGAGACGAAGGAAGAGACCGGCCTAAAGAAACTCCGGGTAGTGGAGAGAATCGACAAGATAAACTACTTCTACCGCTTACATGGAGAGTTAATCTTCAAGACGGTCTATCTCTTCTTGGTTGAAGCAAAGGGAAGAGAAAAATTCAAGATTCAGGCCGCAGAGATTCAGGATGCAAGATGGTTTACTCCTGAAGAAACACTTGAGACTGTGGCCTACAAAGGCGCGAAGGAAATCCTAAAGAAAGCCATTGAAAGAGCAAAAAGCGCCTGTAGTTCAGAGAATACCCCGCCCCCTTAGCTTAAGGGATAAAGCACAGGCCTCCGGAGCCTGGGATGGAAGTTCGATTCTTCCAGGGGGCGTGGTAATAGCTCTAGATAGGGGCGGAGCTAGGTGTCGGGGGTTTAAATCCCTCCAGGCGCGCCTGAGTTTGATAGAGAAAAGAAGAGGATGAGAACCCTCTTCAAGAGTGGCAGCAGGGCTTCGGAGGAATCATCCACGGTGGATTCCTGGCTACCCTATTGGATGAGGTCATGGTGAAACTATCCTATGGTGTCGGGATTCCAGCCGTGACTGCAGAGATGAACCTCCGCTTTAAAGAACCAGCAAGAATAGATAGGTATATCATCGTCACTAGTGAAATAATAAGAGAGACCAAGAGAATAATCTATACTAAGGCAAATGCTAAACACCGAGAAGGGGATATCGTTGCCGAGGCAGAAGGAAAGTTAGTGAGAGTTGCTCGTAGTTAAAGAGAAAGTATGTAAATCCATCCTCAATAAATCGGGCCTTGCCGATTATTGCTTAAACTGTTATACCGGTTGCGAAAATAATTGCATCTATTGTTATGCCCGATTCATGCGAGAATATACCGGACATAAGGAGCCTTGGGGAAAGTTTGTTGATGTCAAGGTAAATGCTCCCTTGGTCTTAGAGAAAGAGATAAAGAGAAAGCCAAAAGGCGAGGTCTTTGTAAGTTCTGTCTGCGACCCTTATCAACCCTTAGAAGAGAAATATCGGTTGACCAGGAAGTGCCTCAAGATTTTAGTAGAGAACGAATTCCCCATAACCATCTTAACCAAGGGTTCTTTAGCGAAAAGGGATTTCGACATCCTAAAGGATTATCCCCAAGTCGAATTGGGCCTGACCATCACCACTATGGATAAAAACCTTAAAGAGAAGATTGAGCCCCTTTCTTCTTCAAGCGCAGAAAGGATTTCTACTTTGGGAGAGGCAAAAGAATTGGGAATTAAGACCTATTGCTTCCTGGGCCCCTTCCTCCCCTCCATCGGGGATAGTGAAAAGAGTTTGAAGAGACTATTGGGGGCCGTCTCATCCCTAGATTTAGATTATATCCTTGTCGATCGCCTGAATCTTAGGTTCGGAGTCTGGGGAAGCCTCTACCCCTTCTTAAAGAGGTTCTATCCAGAAAACATCTCTAAAATGGGTAAAGTGCTCTTCAACAAAAAAGAGAGCGAGAGGTATTCTTCAGAACTCCGCCAGCGAGTAAAAGAAATAGCCCAAGCCTTTCGTCTATTAGAGAAAGTAGAGTTCTGTTTCTGATGATTGAGGTAAAGGCACCAACCAGAGTAGATCTGGCCGGAGGGACACTCGATATCTATCCCCTCTATCTCTTTGAGGAGGGGAGCCTGACGGTTAATGCTGCCATTAGCCTCTATTCCCGAGTAAAGATAGAGAAGAGAAGGGATAAAAGGATTCATATCAATTCTTTAGATTTGGAGAAAGAGGTCAAGGCAAGGGATATCGACTCTTTGAGGTATGGAACAGAACTCGATTATCTCATCCGGATTATTAAGTTCTTTGTCCCCCCCAATATAGGCTTAAATATTACTACTGAGTCTCAGGCGCCGCGAGGCTCCGGAATAGGTGGTTCTTCATCCTTAGCCTTGGCATTGAGCGCGGGACTGAATAGATTGGGGAAGAAGAGATACGGTTTGGAAGAACTCATAGATATCGATACCGATTTAGAGGTCCAGAGCATCGGTACCCCTACTGGAAATCAGGATTATTATGCTGCCTGCTATGGCGGGGTAAATGCCATCTGGTATGGGATAGAGAAGGATAGGATCGAGCCTTTAATTAAAGGAAAAATGATTGAGAGATTAGAAGAGCATCTGATACTGACCTTTACTGGTAAATCCCGCCGTTCCAGTCTCACCAACTGGCAGGCGGTGAGGGGATATATCGATGGTAATAGAGGGATAGTAGATAGGATGAGGAGGATCCGGGAGGCAGCCCTTGATATGCGCCGAGCCATTCTGAAGGCCGATTTCAAGAGGGCGGCAGATGCCCTAAAAAAGGAGTGGGAGGCGAGGAAGGGATTGGCAGAAGGGATGGTCACTCCTAAGATAAGAAGGATCATGTCTGGGGCAATGGCGGCTGGAGCCTGGGCGAATAAGATCTCTGGAGCAGGGGGCGGAGGCTCTGTTATCACCTTTGTTAAACCTGAGAGAAGAGAGAGAGTTATAAGAGCGATTGAGGAAGTTGGAGGAGAAATCTTAGACTTTAAGATAGCAAGAAAGGGTTTAAGAATAAGAGAGCTGTGAAGGGGATCATTGAGATACCTGGGGATTACCTGGAAGGGGGAGGGCAGATACTGAGGACCGCTTTAGCCCTATCAGCCCTTACAAAGAGACCGGTCAGGGTCTATAATATCCGGGGGAAGAGGAGGCCACCTGGCCTTAGGGCCCAGCATCTCTCCACCTTGAAGGCCCTGATCCAGTTATGTAATGCAGAATATGAGGGCCTCTCTATCGGTTCCCAGGAGATCTTCTTCCGTCCCTTTTCTATAGAAGCAAAGGGAATAGATATCGATATCGGGACAGCAGGGGCCATTGGTCTGGTTCTCCAGTCTCTCATCCTAGCTGCCTCCTTTGCTCGAGGGAGGATCGAGATGGCCTTAAAAGGGGGGACCGCGGGCAAGGGGGCCATGCCCATAGAGTACTTTCAACATATTATCCTTCCCACCATTGAGAGAATAGGCGCCAGAATAAGGATAGAGATGATGAGGAGGGGCTACTATCCTAAGGGAGGAGGAGTGGTAAGGGCAGTGGTGGAGCGACTCGAGAGATTTCGGCCCCTGGAACTTGGGGAGCGGGGAGAGATTATGGGGATAAGGGGAATAAGCCATGCCTCAAGCTTCCTTAAAGAGGCCCGGGTGGCCGAGAGGCAGAAAGAAGGGGCGAGAGAGATTCTCAAGAAAAGGTTCCCTTATCCAGTAGAGATAGGGAGTGAATACTCCCAGACTCTTTCCCCTGGCTCAGGTATTACCCTCTGGGCAGAGGCCGCCAAGGGGGTCCTTCTCGGTGCCGATGCCTTAGGAGAGAGGGGGAAGGCCGCTGAGTTAGTGGGGGCTAGCGCAGCGCATGGATTGATAGGGGAGATCGAATCTGGGGCAGCGGTAGATAGCCACCTAGCAGATAACCTCATTCCCTGGCTGGCCTTAGCGGGAGGAAGGATGAGGATCTCCTCCTTGACCCTCCATACCCGGACCAATATCTGGGTCTGCGAGAGGTTCTTAGGGAAGGTCTTTGCATTAAAGGATAATATGATCTCAAGTGAAGGAGTCCGAATTGAAGAGAACTGGCATAGCTGAATTACCCCTCCATTATGGAAAGGCACCGGCCTGGCTCATGGAGAGGATGATAAGATTAGCCCGGGAGATTACTATTGCCATTGTCCGGGAGTATGATGCAGAGGAATTCCTAAAGAGGCTCTCTGACCCCTACTGGTTCCAGGCCTTCGGCTGTGTCCTGGGATACGATTGGCATTCGAGTGGTCTGACTACTACGGCCTGTGGGGCATTGAAGGCCGGACTAAAAGGTATTGGGGGAGATTTGGGGATATTCGTTGCTGGTGGTAAGGGAAAAACTTC
>DLMW01000010.1:1149-6269 GCA_002478245.1 bacterium UBP18_UBA7526 | reverse complement strand
TCGCGCAAGACACCGGATGAGATTGAATTATTTGGTGCAAAGTATTATATTGAGAGAAAGACAAAGGACCTGGTCTATGCCTCAAGGATGGCGGCCAAGGTGGACAGTAATGCCCTGCAGGATGGTTATCAACTCTATCACCATACCTTCATCTTTACCAAGAAGGGCACCTGGAGCGTCATCCAGCAGGGGATGAATCCCGAGACAGGGTGGGCGAGGAGATACCACTGGCTCTCAAGCGATTCTTTAGACTTCGTCTGTGAACCCCACAAGGCCATTGCCTGCGATCATAGAGGGAGGCCATTGAACATGGTTGCTAAGGAGAGCGAAGGGGCGCGGGAGGCAAGTGCCTCCCTCGCCTGTGAGAAACCACGCTACCTACTCTCGGAATTGAAGAAAGTCAAGACCTTAAATCTTCCCCCTTACTTCACCTATCATCCTAGGAGACTAAACGAAACCTTGGAGAAGGCCTATCAGAGGAGGCCGAAAGACTTTGAAGAGCTCTTGGGGACAGAGGGAGTGGGGGCAAAGACCATAAGAGCCTTGGCCTTGCTCTCTGAACTCATCTATGGGGCAAGACCATCCTGGAGGGATCCGGCGAAGTATAGCTTTGCCCATGGAGGAAAGGATGGTAGACCCTATCCTGTGGATAGAGTAGAATACGATAGGTCCATTGAGATCCTGAGGGCCGCCCTATCAAGTGCTAAGGTAGGAAGGAGCGAGAAGTTAAATGCCTTCAAAAGACTGAGTTCTTTAATTTAGATGTAAAGGAAGAATGGGTTACGGTAAAAAGGGTTAGGTAGACTATAAAGTTATCCCGTTAGAGATCCTAGGAAACACCTTTTTGGGATAGATACTACCGTAGTCTTTCCTTCCTATATGGAACCTCGTTTTTGGAGAAGACTCTTCACTCCTAAACCTCACAACAAAGAATAAGGAGGCAATAAGGATGAAAAAACTGAAACTAGGTTTACCTAAGGGAAGCCTGCAGGAGTCGACCATCTCCATCTTTGAGAAGGCCGGCTATCGGATAAGGGTGGATGAAAGGTCCTATTTTCCCTCCATCGATGATCCAGAGATAGAATGCATGCTCATCCGGGCTCAGGAGATGGCGAGGTATGTTCAGGATGGAGTCATCGATTGTGGGATAACGGGAAGAGACTGGATAATAGAGAGCAAGGCAAAGGTCGTGGAGATGGCGGATCTGGTCTATAGCAAACGGGGATTAAGGCCTGTGAGGTGGGTCTTGGCAGTTCCTATGGCAAGCAAGATAAGATCGGTTAAGGATTTGGAAGGGAAGAGGATTGCTACCGAGGCGGTAAATCTTACCCAGGATTATCTAAAAAAGAATAGGGTGAAGGCCATAGTTGAGTTCTCCTGGGGAGCGACAGAGGTCAAGCCTCCCAGACTCGCCGATGCCATCGTTGAGGTTACCGAGACCGGCGCTTCTCTAGAAGCGAATAACCTAAGGATTGTGGAGACCATCCTGGAATCCACTCCTCGGCTCATCATGAATAAAGAATCCTTTAAAGACAGGTGGAAGAGAAGGAAGGTAGAGAAACTGGCCCTTCTTTTGCAGGGAGCTATCAATGCCTTTGGTAAGGTAGGGCTCATGATGAATGTGAGAAGGAAGGACCTTCAAAAGGTCCTAAAGATTCTCCCTGCCCTTCAGAAGCCGACTGTCTCTCCCTTGAGCGACCCCAGATGGGTGGATGTCACTACCATCATCGATGAGAAGGTGGTAAGGGATCTCATCCCCAAACTGAAGGAGGCGGGAGCCATGGGGATTGTGGAGTATCCCTTGAATAAGATAATTCTATAAAAAACTAAACAGATGTATTCTTGAATTAAGAGGAGGTGAAGGATGATCGAATCCTATTCCTTTGGTTCTATGGTTATTGATGGCAAGGAGTATACTAATGACCTCATCATCTACCCAGAGAGAATCAAAAGTCCCTGGTGGAGGAGAGAGGGCCATAGATTGGATGTTGAGGATATAAAGGAGATCCTGGAGGCCAAGCCAGAGGTCCTGGTGGTGGGAACCGGTGCCTCGGGCTTAGTGGAGATCCCAGAGGAGACGGAGAGGTATATCAGGGGTAAAGGAATAAGGCTCATTGCCCAGGGGACGAAAGAGGCCTATAAGACTTTTAATGCCCTCTCCAAATCAAAGAAGGTCATCGGTGCCTTCCATCTAACCTGTTGAAACGCAGAAGCGCCAAAATAACTTGGCGTCCTTCCTTTAAATTTTAGCGTCTCGGCGCTTGCCAGGGAGGAAGAGAAGGATCCCGAGTTCTTCTACGCCTTTGCCAGTAAGGAGAGGTGATGAAAAAGACCCTTGTCTTTCCTGTCCTTTTATTCATTCTCTCTTTCCTTGCTCAAGCTCAGGAACTCGTTGTAGGGATAAAGCCAGAGATTGTGGGCCAGGGAAAGACCTTGGTGATCTACCTTGAATCTTCCCCAGCCCTAAAGGATTTAGAGGGAAAGTTTTTGGGAAGAGAGATAAGGTTCTATGAAGTAGGAGAGGATAGATATCGGGCTATCCTTGGGATACCCCTTGCTATTGAACCTGGAGGATATGAGATTCTTTTCAGAATTAAGACCGAAGAGGGCTTGAGAATTGAGTGGAAGGAAGCGGTTCAAATAGAGAAGAGCGTTTTTAAGAAGGAGACCCTCTCCCTCCCTTCTACTAAGAGTGAGATGCTTACCTCAAAATACTTAGAGAAAGAGGGGAAGAAGATAAAAAGGACCTATAAAGAAGAGGAAGTAAAACAGCTCTGGGAAGGAAGGTTTATCCTTCCTGCAGAGGGAAGGATCTCCTCACCTTTCGGCGCTCATCGGGTTTACAATGAGGGTAAGGCATCCTGGAGGCATAGGGGAGTGGATATTGCCAATAGGGAAGGAACAGAGGTTCTTGCCCCTAACTCGGGAAGAGTCGTCTTGTCAGAGGACATGGAGGTCCATGGAGGGACGATAATCATATCCCATGGCCAGGGAATCTTCTCCGTTCTTACCCATCTTAAAGAAAGGCTGGTTAAGAAAGGAGAGAAGGTGGAAAGGGGCCAGTTAATCGGGACTATGGGCCAGACGGGATTGGCTACTGCCCCTCACCTCCACTGGGGATTATCTGCCTCTGAAGTAATGGTCGATCCCTTAGAGTGGACGGAAAAGAAGATAGGAGATTAGAGATGGCAAAAATTTTGATTATCTATTACTCAAAGACTGGGAATACGGAAGAGATGGCCAAGGCAGTGGGAGAGGGAGTAAAAGAGGAAAGGGTAGAGGTGGAAGTGAAGAGAGTAGAGGATACTAAGGTAGAGGATCTCTTGGAAGCGGATGGGATAATCATCGGCTCTCCCACCTACTATGGAGGTATGGCTGCTCCCATTAAGGAGCTTCTTGATGGGAGCGTAAGATTCCATGGGCAATTAAAAGGGAAGGTGGGAGGGGCCTTCTCCTCGAGTGCCAATATCGGGGGAGGGAATGAGACCACCATTATGGGTATCCTTTCGGCCTTTCTCATCCATGGCATGATCATCCCGGGAACCCCGGAGGGAGATCACTATGGCCCGGTGGCCATTGGAGCTCCAGATGGAAGGAGCAAGAGCCAATGTAAGGATCTGGGCCAGAGGGTAGCTAGACTGGTAAAAAGGTTGGGATGAAAATCTTCTATAAAGAAGGCGAAAGGATAATCCATATTGTAAAAGAGAAATACGGGGTAACCTACCTCATAATCAAAGGGGAGATCGATCTCGCCCAATCCTTTCCCTTTGAAGCCGATGAAGAAGGGAGATGCATCGGGTTCGATGTTCCCGAAGACCCGAAGGCCTTAAAGGAGTTCGATGAGGAGCTGAAGAGATTCGCCAAAGAGAAAGGCCTTACGGTCATTGGAGAGAGGAAGTGATTATCGCTGATCTCCATATCCATTCCAAATATTCCCGGGCCACGAGTAAGGATATGAATATTGAGGGGATAGCTGAATGGGCCAGGATAAAGGGGATCGCTCTCTTAGGTACTGGAGACTTCACCCACTATCAGTGGCTAGCCGAACTAAAAGCCCATCTGAGGGAGGCCTCCTATGGCCTCTATGAACGTAGGGGAACCCACTTCTTTTTAACTGGTGAGGTATCGAGCATCTACTCCCAGGGAGGAAGGGTGAGAAAGATCCATATTATAATCTTTGCTCCTACCTTTCAGATTGTAGAGAGAATGAATAAGGAGCTTTCTAAGATTGGGAACTTAGATGCTGATGGAAGGCCTATCCTGGGCTTACCGGCAAAGGATTTGGTAGGGATCGTTCTGGGTATATCAGAGGATTGTTTCATTATTCCGGCCCATATCTGGACTCCCTGGTTCTCCCTATTTGGTGCCAACTCGGGTTTCGATGACATTGAGGAGTGCTTTGGAGAATATACCAACCAGATCCATGCCTTAGAGACCGGGTTATCGAGCGATCCCTTAATGAACTGGATGCTATCAAAACTAGATAGGTTCGCCCTTATCTCCAATTCCGATGCCCATAGTCCAGAGAACCTGGGGAGGGAGGCAAATATCTTTGATTGTAGATTAGATTATAAGGAGATAATCGAAGCCATTAAGAGAAAGGATAATAGGTTTAAGGGAACAATAGAATTCTTCCCTCAAGAAGGAAAGTATCACTTCGATGGCCATAGGAACTGCGGGGTAGTTCTTTCCCCTAAAGAAGCCGAGGCCCAGGGCAATGTCTGCCCCAAATGCAGAAGGCCCCTTACCATTGGGGTATTACATCGGGTGAATGATCTATCAGACAGGGAATTGGGGTTCAAACCAGAAGGCTCCATTCCCTTCAGGCACTTGGTTCCCTTAAGGGAAATCATCGCGGTTTCTATAGATAAGACCCGCACTTCAACAGAGGTCAAAAAGTTATACGATTATTTGGTTAACCGTTTTGGAAGCGAGTTTCGGGTTCTTTTAGATATTCCTATCGAAGATTTAAGGAAGGCCCATTCTAAAGTGGCGGAAGGGATTTCGCGGATAAGGGCGGGAAAGGTTAAGGTTGAGCCAGGGTATGATGGGGTCTATGGCAAGGTAGAGATATTTGAGAAAGAAAAGGAGGAGAGGCAATTGAGCCTCTTTTGAATAGA
>DLMW01000010.1:0-1038 GCA_002478245.1 bacterium UBP18_UBA7526 | reverse complement strand
GAAAGAGAGGTGAAGATAATGGAGTGTAAGCAAGAAGAGAATAGAGCAAAATGTAACTGTACCTATGAACCCTGTGATAGGAAAGGGATCTGCTGTGAGTGCCTCGCCTATCACTGGAGGAATAGAGAGCTTCCTGCCTGTTTCTTCCCAGACAATGTGGAGAAGACCTACAATCGCTCTCTAACCCGTTTCATCGCCTGTTATAGATAACGCGAATAGTTGCGAGTAAATAAAAACGCGTCTGCCCTGTAGGAGGCCGGCCGACGAAGACGGATGGAAGTTTTACGGGGAATTATCGCGGATCTTGGGGCCATAGTTGAATGGGACAACGCATCCCTCGCACGGATGAGTTCCGGGTTCGACTCCCGGTGGCTCCAGTGCAAGTTACAAGTAACAGTGAAAAAGTAAAGATGTTACTTGTTCAATGTTTGAAGAGAGGAGGAGAGAGATGGATGCCTTAAAGGCTATTAAAAAGAGAAGGAGTGTGCGGAATTTCAGTGAGCAGGGGATTCCTAAGGGAGTGATTGAGGACATTATCGATTGTGCCCGTCTTGCGCCATCTGCCAATAATGTCCAGCCCTGGGAATTCGTGGTGGTGACAGATAGGGATATGAGAAAAAGGATTGCTGATCTCACAGACTATGGAAAGTTTATCGCTACCTCACCGGTCTGCATCATCGTCTTCTGTAAGGAGACGAAGTACTATCTTGAGGATGGCTCTGCCGCCACAGAGAATATCTTGATCGCTGCCCAGGCCTATAGCCTAGGAACCTGCTGGGTAGCGGGAGATAAGAAGCCTTATGCTCCTCGGATAAATGAGTTAGTCAATATTCCCTCAGACTTCAAATTAGTTAGCCTCATTGCTTTGGGCTATCCCAAAGAGGAAGCGAGACCTTATGGCAAAAGGCCCCTAAAGGAAGTCATCCACTGGGAAAAATACAAATGAGCGGTGCGTTCTACTTGCCCCACTATTATTCAATCTGTCTCTCCCCCATTTCATTCGGGACTGTTTACCCCGTTAGAAACCCTTTTTAATAG
>DLMW01000064.1:29417-33003 GCA_002478245.1 bacterium UBP18_UBA7526 | reverse complement strand
CTACAGAAGAATTGGACCGACTAATCGCCTCCTTCCTAAAAGAGAAGAAGGCCCAGAGCACCTTTCTGGGCTATCGGGGATTTCCTGGCCATATCTGCACCGCCATCAACGAAGAGGTGGTTCACGGCATCCCGGGAAAGAGGAGGCTTGCCTCAGGAGACATTATCGGTATCGATATTGGAATAAGGCTTGGTGGCTTTTGCGGGGATCGGGCAGTAACCTATCCCGTGGGGGAGGTTACTCTCCAAGCAAGAGAATTATTGAAAGTAACGGAAGAGGCATTGTACAAGGGAATAGAGAAGGCGGTTGTGGGGAATAGGCTCTCTGATATCTCCCATGCCATACAATCCCATGTTGAGGAGAGGGGATACTCCATAGTCCGGGATTACGTGGGCCATGGCATCGGTTACGAGATGCATGAGGAGCCCCAGGTTCCCCACTTTGGTCCTTCAGGAAGGGGGCCGAGACTCAAGGAGGGGATGGTCTTGGCCATTGAGCCCATGGTGAATGTTGGTGACTTCAGAGTGAAGGTCAAAGGGGATAACTGGACGGTGGTGACCTCAGATGGGTCCCTCTCTGCCCAGTTTGAGCATACCGTAGCCATAACGAAGAAGGGCCCCTGGATTCTTACTACGTTATAAATGCAAAATGAAAAATGCAGAATGGAGTGAAGATGGCTAAGAAGGAAGAGCCGGTTGTGGTGGAAGGTACCGTGATCGAGACCCTACCCAATGCCATGTTTCGGGTGGAGCTTGAGGGAGGGCATAAGGTGCTCGCCCATGTCTCGGGCAAGATGAGGATGCACTATATCAAGATCCTGCCCGGGGATAAGGTGACAGTGGAGCTCTCTCCCTATGATCTGACCAGGGGAAGGATCACCTACCGCCATAAGTAACTTCCCGTCTTATCCGTCACTCAATCGATGGGTAAACGATATTCCCTAATAGGGAATCAAAATGAAGGTCCGTAGTTCTGTTAAGCGAATATGTAAGAGTTGCAAGATAATAAAAAGAAGAGGAGTAGTTATGGTCGTATGTAGAAATCCGAGACATAAACAGCGCCAAGGCTAAAATTCGCGTCTAAGGAGGTAAGTATGGCAAGAGTAGCGGGAGTTGATTTACCACGGGATAAGAGGGTGGAGATTGCCCTCACCTATATCTACGGCATAGGAAGAACCTTGGCCAACAGGGTCCTGGCAACGGCCAATGTGAATCCAGATACTAGGGTGAAGGATCTGACTGAGGAGGAGGTGGGAAAACTGAACGCCGTGGTTAGTAAGGAGTATAAGGTGGAGGGGGATCTGAGGACTGAGGTTGCTCAGAACATAAAGAGATTGATAGAGATCGGAAGTTATCGGGGCCTGAGGCACAGGAAGGGCCTCCCAGTAAGGGGGCAGAGGACCCACTCTAATGCCCGTACCAGGAAGGGACCAAGGAAGACAGTGGGCGTCATCAGGGAGAAGGCGAAGAGAAGGGCCTTAAGAGAAGAGAGGGAGAGGTGATTCAAGAGAGGAAGGTCGCAGAAAGGAGAGGGATTGAGAAGGGGATCGCCCATATCCAGGCCACTTTCAACAATACCATTGTCACTATTACTGATCCTTTAGGGAATGTCATCTCCTGGGCCTCTGCCGGTACCCTGGGATTCAAGGGGACCAGGAAGTCCACCCCCTTTGCTGCGGGACTGGTTGCCGAAGCTTCAGCAAAGAAGGCCATAGAGAAGGGTCTTAAGCAAGTGGCGGTCTATATCAAAGGGCCGGGCTCTGGGCGAGAGACGGCCATCCGCTCCCTCCAGGCGGTGGGGCTGGCCATTACTGCCATAAAGGATGTCACCCCCATTCCCCATAATGGCTGCCGCCCCAGGAAGAGGAGGAGGGTCTAGTGGCAAGAATAATCGGTCCTTTTTGTAAGCTATGTCGCCAAGAGGGGATGAAGCTCTTCTTGAAGGGAAAGAGATGCTATAGTGATAAGTGTGCCCTGGCCAGAAGGGATTATAGACCAGGGGAGCATGGGTTCCTTCCCAGGAAATTATCTCCCTATGGATTACAACTGCGGGAGAAGCAGAAGGTGAAGAAGATCTATGGGATATTGGAGAGACAATTCAAAAGATACTTTAGAGAGGCCAAGAGGGTCAAGGGGATGACTGGGGAGAATCTCTTGTTGCTTTTGGAAAGAAGACTCGATAACATCATCTTTAGATTGGGCTTCTCCCTTACCAGAGCTGGTGCCCGCCAACTAGTTCGCCATGGCCACTTCCTAGTCAATGGCAAGAAGGTGGATATCCCTTCCTATTCCTGTAAGGTGGGGGATGAGATCTCTCTTAAGGCCAGGAGCAGAGAGATCGTAAGAATAAAAGAGGATATGAAGATCTCCCAGGATAGGGAGAAGGCTCCTTGGTTGGAGGTGGATTGGGAGAACTTCAAAGGCAAGGTAGCCAGACTGCCCAAGAAGGAGGAGATTGGCCTCCCCATCCAGGAACAGCTCATTGTGGAATACTACTCCCGTTAATGCACGAATAATTCGCCTCTAAGGAGGTATAGATGGCAAAGGCCAAGAAGAAAGAGATAAAGGATATAAGCATCCAGTGGAAGGGATTCATCAAACCCAGGGGAATAAAGTGGGATAAGAAGACCTTATCTAATACCTATGGCAAAGTGACACTTGAACCCTTGGAGAGGGGCTATGGAATAACCATTGGAAACTCCCTGCGCAGAATACTCTTATCCTCCTTAACTGGCGCAGCAGCAACCAGCATCAAGATCCAGGGGGTAGAGCATGAGTTCTCCACCATTCCCGGGATAGTGGAGGATGTTCCCCAGATCATATTGAACCTCAAGCAACTACTCTTAAGGCTACCTAAGGCAAAGCCCAAGACCCTATATCTAAAGGCCAAGGGACCCTTAGAGGTCAAGGCCTCTCACATCACTAAGGATGCTGACGTGGAGATCTTGAACCCCAATCTCCATATTGCCACCTTGAATGAGAAGGGGAGACTGAGTATGGAGATTGAGGTGGATGTGGGAAGGGGATATGTTACGGCAGAGAAACATAAGAGAGAGGATAGCCCTATTGGGGTCATCCCCATAGACTCCATATTTACCCCCATAAAGAAGGTGAGTTACCGGGTGGAGAATACCAGGGTGGGGAAGATCACAGACTATGACCGGCTCATCCTGGAGGCCTGGACAGATGGAAGTGTAAAACCAGATGATGCGGTGGCCTTTGCCGCCAAGATATTGAAGGACCACCTCGACCTCTTCATCACCTTCCCCGAACCCAAAGAGGAGGAGATGGAGGCAAAGGAGGAAAAGAAGGGGATGGATGAGGTTCTGAATAAGAGCGTTGAGGAACTGGAACTATCTGTGCGTAGTACCAACTGCCTCGAGACGGCCCAGATAAGAACTATCGGTCAACTAGCCCAAAAGAGTGAGGCGGAGCTCTTGAAGATGAGAAACTTTGGCAAGAAGTCTTTGGAGGAGATAAAAAAGACCCTGGCAAGCTATGGCCTATCCCTGGGGATGAAGAAATGAGTCCCGCCCCTCCTTTTATTAAAATGTTGCTAAAAAGAATTTATCAGCAGGTAATTTTCT
>DLMW01000064.1:24036-29331 GCA_002478245.1 bacterium UBP18_UBA7526 | reverse complement strand
ATCCCCCCATAGAAAAGGAATGCTTTCTAATCTGGCTACCTCCCTTCTACGCTATGAGAGAATCACCACCACCCTTCCCAGGGCAAAGGAAGTGAAAAGGGTAGTAGAGAAGATAATTAGTAAGGCGCGGAAGGATACCCTGGCCTCAAGGAGAGAAGCGGGAAAGGTAATCAGGGATAAGGAGGTCTTGAGGAAGCTCTTCTCCCAGATCGGCCCCCAATTTAAGGGAAGGCCCGGTGGCTATACCCGAATCCTTAGGTTGGGAGAGAGAAAGGGGGATAATGCTCCCCTGGCTCTCATAGAATTGGTAGAGAAGGTTGCTCCTGTAGTTAAGAAGAAGAAAGAGAAAGAGAAGAAGAAGCCCAAGGAGATTAAAGAAGTAAGACCAAAACCAGAAGAGAGGAAGCCACCCGAGGTTGCCCAAAAACCATTCTTCAAGAAATGGTTCCGGATTAGAAGAGGTGAGTAATACCAAGAAGATTCAGATTCAGAATGGGAAGCCTCCCCGGGAGGCTTTTTTTGTTGAAGGGATGAGAAAAAGATTTTTTCCCCTTTTCCTTCTTTCTCTATTAATCGTTGCCTCTCTTCTTATCCTAAGGAAGGGGGAGCATCTCCACCAGGAGGAACCCATCCCCTCCCTCCACACTGAGGTGGTAGCAGGAGAGATTAGGAAAGGGGAGTCCCTACACCTCGCTCTTGTAAGGGAGGAGATACCGCGGGATAAGATAGTTCTCTTAGAGAAGGCTTTGAAACCAGTCTTCGATCTCAGGAAATCCCAGATAGGCGATCGGTATGAACTGGAGAGGGACTTAGAGGGAAGGCTTAAAAACCTTAAATACTACACCACCCTAAGCCCCCTCGACTTCTATCTTGTAGAGGAGATTGAGCCGGGAAAGCTACGAGCAAAGAAGGAGAGACTCCCTGTCGAGAAGAGGATTGCTGGGATAGAAGGGAGAATAAAAACTTCCCTATATAAAGCCATATTAGAAGAAGGCCAATCAGCTAGACTCGCTAAGGAAATGGCTGATATCTTTGATTGGGAGATAGACTTTAATACCGAACCTCGCCCAGGAGACAGGTTCCGGCTGGTATGGGAGGAATACTTTTGGGAGGGGAAGAAGTTAGCGGATGGAAGGATACTCACCTGTCAGTATATCAATAGGCACCGGACCCATACCGCCATCTACTTTGAGGATCCAGAAGGGAATGGAGGCTACTTTACAGAAGAGGGGAAGTCCCTGAGGAAGCAGTTCCTGAGATCCCCTTTTAGTTTTAAGTGTCGAATAAGTTCCCATTTTTCTCCTAGGAGGCTCCATCCCATCCTGAAGGTCTATCGTCCCCACCTGGGTATCGATTACGCTGCTCCCATCGGTACCCCGGTAAGATGTATTGGGGATGGGAGGGTGGTCTACTGTGGATGGAAAGGGGGCTTCGGAGGGTTTATTGAGATAAAGCATCCCCGAGGCTACTATACTACCTATGGCCATCTGAAGGGATATGCAAAGGGAATAAGCGTAGGGGCAAAGGTGCATCAGGGACAGGTCATAGGCTATGTCGGCTCAAGCGGCCTCTCCACCGGCCCCCACTTAGACTTCAGAATGATGAAGGATGGAAAATATGTTAACTTCTTAAGTTTAAAGTTACCTGCGGTCCAATCGATCAAGAAGGAATACCTCGAAGAGTTTGAGAGAATAAAAGAGACCCGCCTCGCCCAACTGGAGAGTATCTCCAGAAACTAATTCAGAATTGTTGACAGGTCCCCAATAATATGTTAAGGTTAAAGAGGGATGAAGAGTAAACTTAAAGAAGGAATAGAAAAAGTATTGGCGGAGTATGGAGGAAGGAGGCTGGCCCTTCTGCCCGCTCTCCACTTAGTTCAGGAGAGGGAGGGACATATCTCAGAAGAGGTGATCTCCTATCTCGCTTCTCGTCTCTCCCTTCCCAGCGTGGATGTCTATGGAGTGGTTACCTTCTACAGCCTCTTTTCTCTGGAGAAAGGAGGAAAGAATATCATCCGGGTCTGCGTGAGCCTCCCTTGTTATCTAAGAGGGAGTAACCAGATTTTAGAGACCCTCAAGGAAGAATTGGGGATCAAAGAGTATGAGACCACACCGGATAAGAGATTTACCTTAGAACCGGTCTCCTGTCTGGGTCTTTGTGATCAAGCACCGGCCATGATGATTAATGATGCGATATATGGGGCGCTAACCAGAAGGAAGGTAAAAAAAATTATTCGAGGCTTCAAATGAATCCCGTTAGATTTAGAGAAACGAGGATTGTTTTGAAGAACATCCATCACCCTCATTCGGAAAGAATAGAGACCTATCTAAAGGCCGGAGGTTACCAGGCCCTGGAGAAGGTCCTTAAGGAAATGAGCCCCCAGGAGGTGATTAGAGAAGTAGAGAGATCACGCCTAGTAGGCAGGGGTGGCGCTGCCTTTCCTACTGGTCTGAAATGGAAGTTTGCCCGAGAAGCAAAGGGCATTCCCAAGTATGTGGTTTGCAACGCCGATGAGGGGGAGCCCGGGACCTTCAAGGATAGGCAGATCTTAGAGAAGGATCCCCATCTATTACTGGAAGGTATGGCCATCTGTGGCTATGCCGTAGGAGCGTCGCAGGGAAGTATCTATATCCGGGGAGAGTATTTCCAGGCCTATCGGATATTAAAGGAAGCCCTTAAAGAGGCAGAAGAGAGAAGGTTTTTAGGGAAGAAGATCCTGGGGAAGGACTTCTCCTTCTCCATCTCTCTCTATCGGGGAGCCGGGGCCTATGTCTGTGGGGAGGAAACCGCGCTTTTGGACTCCTTAGAAGGAAAGAAGGGCTACTCCCGGCTCAAACCTCCCTTCCCTGCTTTAGAAGGGTTTCAGAATAAGCCTACCGTCTTAAATAACGTTGAGACCTTAGCCAATATCCCAGACATTATATTAAAGGGTGCCCAGTGGTTTCTTAAGATTGGGCATCATATGACCCCGGGAACCAAGATCTATTGCCTCTCAGGCGATATCCGCAAGGCCGGCTATTATGAGCTCCCCACAGGAATAAGATTGAAGAGGCTCCTTTTAGATTATGGGAAAGGAGTAAGGGGAGAGCTAAAGGCCATCCTCCCGGGAGGTGTCTCCAGTTCCTTCTTGACCAGAAACGATCTGAGCGTTACTCTGGACTGGCCCTCTGTTGCCCAGCAGGGGAGTAGCCTAGGCTCGGGAGCAATGATTATTCTCAATGATACCCATTGTATGGTAGACATTGCTAAGAGATGCGCCCAATTCTTCGCCCATGAGTCCTGTGGGAAATGTACCCCCTGCCGGGAAGGGACGAAGAGGGCTAAAGAGATCCTGACCAATATTTCTTTAGGGAAAGGGGGGTCATCCGATTTAAAACTCCTCTGCGAACTCCGGGAGGTGATGTATGATACCTCACAATGTGGGTTAGGTCAGGTGGCCTTGGATGCCATAAAAAGCGCTATCGGCAAGTTCCAGGATGAATTCGAAGAGCATATAAGAGGGAAAAGATGTCCTTTTGGGATCTGCCCTTTAAATAAGGAGTCTTCTTAAGATGATTACCTTAACCATTGATAAAAAGAGCTTGAGGGTTCCCCAGGGGACCACTATCTTTGAGGCGGCAAAGAAGGCTGGTATTGACATCCCTCACCTCTGTTATCATGAGGAGCTCTCCGTTTATGGGGCCTGTAGGGTCTGTGTGGTGGAGGTGGAGGGAAGGCCGAGGTTGGAGGCCTCCTGCTCTATCCCGGTGGAGGAGGGGATGAGGGTGAAGACCAACACCCCCCGGGTGAGAAGGGCGAGGAAGATGAATATAGAACTGCTCTTGGCCAACCATCCTGAGGAATGCATTATCTGCGAGCGGAGCCAGGTCTGTGAACTATATAGGCTGGCCTATGACATTGGGATGCGGGAACTTAAGTTTGAGAAGGGGGAGAAATACCATTATGAACCCGATCTCTCCTCCCCAGCCCTTATTCGTGACCCCAATAAGTGCATCCTCTGCAGCCGGTGCATCCGGGTCTGTCTTGAGATTCAGGCGGTAGGAGTAATAGACTTTGTTAATCGGGGAGGAAAGACCCAGATCCTGACCGCCTTTAATAAAGGTCTGAAGAATGTGGAGTGTACTACCTGTGGCCAATGTATCCTGGCCTGTCCTACCGGAGCCTTGAAGGAGCAGGATGCTGTGAACGAGGTCTGGGAGGTCCTATCCCATCCCAAGAAGTTCACGGTGGTAGCACCTGCTCCAGCAGTAAGGGGAACTATCGGAGAGGAGTTCGGGATGAAGCCTGGGAGTCTGGTGAGTAAAAGGCTGGCCGCTGCCCTGCGGAGATTAGGCTTTGATAAGGTCTTTGACATTAACTTCGGTGCCGACCTTACAGCCACAGAAGAGGCCCACGAGCTCTTAGAGAGGATTACCCAGAAAGGGATCCTTCCCATGTTTACTTCCTGTTGTCCGGCCTGGGTAAAGTATCTGGAACACTTCTATCCTGAGCTCGTTCCCCATCTCTCTACCTGCAAGTCTCCCCAGCAGATGGCGGGAGCGGTTACCAAGACCTACTATGCTCAAAAATCTGGCCTTAATCCCAAGGATATCTTCGCAGTCTCTATTATGCCCTGTACTGCTAAGAAGTTTGAATTGAAACGTCCCGAGATGAAGGATAGTGGCTACGAGGATCTGGATGCTTCT
This sequence comes from bacterium UBP18_UBA7526, assembly GCA_002478245.1. Classification (GTDB taxonomy): domain Bacteria; phylum UBP18; class UBA7526; order UBA7526; family UBA7526; genus UBA7526. The sequence goes on along the minus strand of DLMW01000064.1, from coordinate 24,646 downwards.
CTCACCACCCGGGAGCTGGCCCGCATGTTGAAGGAGGCGGGAATAGATCTTTCCCGCATTGAGGAGGAGGAGTTCGATCCCCCTCTGGGTATCTATAGTGGAGCCGGGGCTATCTTCGGGGTTACTGGGGGAGTAACCGAGGCCGCCCTGCGCACTGCCTATGAGGTGGCCACAGGTAAGAGACTAGAGGATGTAGAGTTTAAGGGGGTGAGGGGCTTTAAAGGAATAAGGGAGGCAGAGATAGAGCTGGATGGTGTTAAAGTAAAGGTAGCCGTTGCCCATGGATTGGCCAATGCCTCCCTTCTTGCTGAAGAGGTAAAGAAGGGTAATAGTCCTTACCATTTCATTGAGATAATGGCCTGCCCTGGAGGATGTGCCGGAGGGGGAGGGCAGCCCCTTCCCACTACCAGAGAGACGCGAAAGAAAAGGGGCCTCTCATTATATCGGGAGGATGAGAGGCAAGCCTTTCGTCGGGCACACGAGAACCCAGCCGTCATCGCTCTCTATAAGGAGTACCTGGGCAGACCCCTGAGCAAGAAGGCCCATCATCTTCTGCACACCACCTATACCAGAAGGAGCCGGTACTAAAGAGAGAAGCCTGCGGGAAGGA
>DLMW01000064.1:17410-23828 GCA_002478245.1 bacterium UBP18_UBA7526 | reverse complement strand
GGGCTTGTAAGTAGCAAGAGCCCAATCCTTCCCCTAAAGGATTGGGCATTCTTTTTGGAGGAGATTATGAAAAGATGTATTGGAGTAAAAAGTCAATGCTTACCTAGTCGATGGAACGACCGATGAGATAGGGGCCTAGAAGGTCAAGGTCGAGAGCGCCCTGCTTNNTCCCTCTTCTTCCCAGGTGAGGGAGGTTCTCGCTAAGGCAAAGGAGAAGAAGGGACTTCTCCCAGAAGAGGTGGCTACACTATTAAATTGTGAAGATGGGGAATTGATAAGAGAGATGTTTCTCTTAGCCTCGGCCATCAAAGAGGAGATCTATGGAAAGCGCCTGGTCCTCTTCGCTCCTCTATACATCTCCAATAGATGCCTCAATAACTGCCTCTACTGCGCCTTCCGCCGGGATAATAGGTCTATAGTGAGAAAGACCTTAGATCTAGAGGAGTTAAAGGAAGAGGTTTGGGTCTTAGAGGGAATGGGTCATAAGAGGTTGATCGTAGTCTATGGAGAGCATCCTTCTACTGGTATCGATTTTATGGTAGAGACTATTCGCACCATCTACGAGACTAAGAAGGGTAAGGGAGAGATCAGGAGAGTAAATGTAAATGCCGCTCCCCTGAAGGTAAAAGAGCTAAGGAGACTAAAGGAAGTAGGGATTGGAACCTTCCAGGTCTTTCAGGAGACCTATCATAGACCAACCTATGAATCCGTGCATCCAGAAGGAACCATTAAGCATAATTATCTCTGGAGATTATATTCCCTGGATCGGGCCATGGAGGCTGGAATAGATGATGTAGGGATAGGGGCCCTCTTCGGCCTCTATGATTGGAGATTTGAAGTAATGGGGCTCATCTATCATGCCCAGCACTTAGAAAAAAGGTTTGGGGTTGGCCCCCATACCATCTCTTTCCCCCGTCTCTGTAAGGCCTTAGATACTCCCTTTTTAGAAAATCCTAAGTATAAGGTAAAGGATAATGATCTCAAGAGACTGGTGGCCATCATTAGGCTAGCTGTGCCTTATACTGGAATGATTCTCACCGCCCGGGAGAGTTCTGGAATGAGAAAGGAGGTAATCCCTTTAGGGGTCTCCCAGACAGATGCCGGAACGCGCATCGGCATCGGGGGCTATAAAGAGGCAAATCTTTTGCATATCCCGGAAAGGGAACAGTTTCAGATTGGTGATTCCTGTTCGCTGGACGAATTCGTTAAGGAAGTCTCCCATTGGGGCTATATCCCTTCCTGGTGTACTGCCTGCTATAGATTGGGCAGAACTGGAGATCACTTTATGGGTTTTACCAAGTGTGGATTCATTAAAAACTTCTGCCATCCCAATGCCCTCTTCACTTTTAAAGAATATTTAGAGGATTATGCCTCTTGGGAGACAAAGAGAATAGGGGAGGATCTAATTAAGAAAGAATTGGAGAAGATCCCCCAGAAGCGCCAGAGAGCGGTTAAGGAAAGATTGGCCAGAATAGGAGAAGGTGAGAGGGACCTCTATTTCTAATGAATAGAGAAGAGATTATAGAGCGATTAAGGGAAGAGGACTCAGGAAAGCTCTTTAGGGAGGCAGATCAGGTGCGGAAGGTCTACTGTGGAGATGAGGTTCATCTCCGGGGCATAATAGAATTCTCTAACTGTTGCTGGCGCAGTTGCTTATACTGCGGTCTGCGTAGGGAGAATAAAAAGATTCTCCGCTACCGGATGCCACCGGATGAGATTATAGAACTGGCCAGTAGAATAGTAGAGAGCGAGGTTAGAACGATAGTCTTGCAGTCCGGGGATGACTTCCGGTATAACCGCAAGATGCTCTCTATAATTATTAGCAGAATCAAGAAAGAGAACCCCGGGATTGCTCTCACCCTCTCCCTGGGAGAAAGACCCTTGGCTGACTACAAAGCCTGGAAGGATGCCGGGGCTGATCGTTACCTGTTGAAACATGAGACCGCTAATCCCAGACTCTACGAGAGGCTCCATCCCGGACAGACCCTGAAAGAGAGGCTTAAGATTTTAGCCTATCTCAGAAGATTAGATTATCAGGTAGGAGCAGGGAATATTGTCGGCCTACCCGGGCAGAGTCTAAGAGATTTAGCAGATGATATCTTACTTATGAAAAACTTAGAGGTAGATATGGCAGGGATCGGACCGTTTATCCCCCAGAAGGACACCCCTTTAGGTATCTACCCTTCGGGAAACTTAGATCTAACCTTAAAGGTATTGGCTTTGACTAGAATAGTTACCCAGAATACCCATCTGCCAGCCACTACCGCCCTCTCCACCCTGAATCCTGCGCAGGGTCAGATTATGGCCCTTAAGGCAGGAGCGAACGTCATTATGCCCGATTTTACTCCTGAACAAGAGCGAAAAAATTACATTATTTATGATAATAAGACAAGAGTGGATTTAGAAAGAGCAAAGGAATTAATCTCTAAGGTGCAGAGATTAATCTCCCAGAATAGAGGAGATTCATTAAAATGGAAAAGACACCAAAGGGCCTTCGCCTCCACATAGGCATCTTTGGCCGGAGGAATGTGGGCAAGTCTTCCCTCTTAAATGCCTTGACTCAAGCATCGGTCTCTATCGTCTCGGAGACTGCGGGCACTACCACTGATCCGGTAGAGAAGGCCATGGAATTATTGCCCATCGGCCCGGTCTTATTCATCGATACCGCTGGTATAGATGATCTCGGGGCCCTGGGAGACTTGAGAAGGGCTAAGACCCAAAAGGTCTTTGAGCGCACCGATCTCGCCCTTCTCGTTACCCAGGCTGATACCTGGGGAGAGTATGAGGAAGCAATAGTCCAGGAATTCCGTAGGAGGGAGACACCCCTTCTGGTCATTCTCAATAAGATAGACCTCTTCTCGGCCAATGGGGTAAAAGAGAGATTAGACCAGGAAAGGATTCCTTATATCGAGACCTGCGCTCGAGCTCCTTTCGGGAAAGTTACTCCGGGAGTGAAGGAAGCGATTATTAAACTATTGCCCATTGATTGGTTAAATCCTCCTCCCATCATTGCGGATCTTATTGAGGCCGGAGATACCGTCATTCTGGTCATTCCTATAGACAAAGAAGCACCCAAAGGGAGGCTCATCCTGCCTCAGGTACAGACCCTAAGAGAGATACTGGATAGAAAGGCTATAGGCCTTGTAGTGAATGAGAAGGAGCTACCCCGGGCAATGGCTAGCCTTTCGAAGGCCCCAGCGCTCGTGGTTACTGACTCCCAGGTATTTGCCGAGGTTCTCGCTTCTACACCTTCCGATATTCCCCTGACCAGCTTCTCCATTCTCTTTGCTCGTTTTAAGGGTGATCTAAGGGAATTGGCCAAGGGGGCTGATGCGATTGGGGAACTGAAATCAGGGGATCGAATCCTGATCGCTGAGGCCTGTACCCATCATCCCATTGGTGACGATATCGGAAGAAAGAAGATACCCCGCTGGATTGGTGAAAGGATAAGGGGAAAGATAGATTTTGAGGTAGTGACTGGTCACGACTTCCCTCCAGATTTAGAGAAGTATATATTAATCATTCACTGCGGAGCCTGCATGTTGAATAGAAAGGAGATGCTTAGTAGAATCCTTGAGGCTAAGAAGAAAGGGGTTGCCATCACTAATTATGGGATGGCCATTGCCTATCTTCAGGGATCCCTAAAAAGAGCCTTAGCGCCTTTTGAGGGAAAGATGAATGCTTGACTGAATTGCTCGTATATGTTATGATAAGAAAAAAAGGAGAAAGAGATGTGCTACACTATCCCACTTGCCGGAGCAATAACTACCTCTCTTCTGTGGAAGAAGAAAAAGAGTCCTAGGCTTTGGTGGCTTTGCCTCTTGTTCTCTGGGGCTAGTCTATTTGGAGTAGTAGATCACCTCTGGCATGGTGAGCTACTCCTTATCTCCGAAAACTGGGTTAAGGACTTAGGCTTAGGAGCGGTCATTACCCTTGCCATATTTGTTTCTTGGGGAGCATTGGCTAGGCTATCCCATCCCGCTTCGCGGAGCGAGGGATGGGAGAGGCTAGAAAGAGGAAAGGTTTCTGATGAGAAATGAACTGAAGTATAAATGGGGAGAGAAAGGGACCAAGGTAGGAATATCTGTCCTTCTCTTCCTTGCCCTGATAAAGGGATGGGCAGGAGTCTTAGGCCATAGCCGAGCCCTATTGTCAGACGGCCTCCATACCTTTTCCGATGTTCTAACCTCTATCGTTGTCTTGATCGGCCTTTACATAGCAAAGAGACCCCCGGACAAGACCCATCCCTATGGCCATGGAAAGGCAGAGTCCATCGCTGCCAAGACCATAGCCATCATCCTCATTCTGATCGGGGCCCAGTTTGGGATAGACAATTTTAAGAAGGTTTTTGCCCGGGATCTTTTTATTCCCAAAGCGATTACCTTATGGATTATCCTTTTGGCTATCGTAACCCAGGAATCCCTCTTTCAATATAAATTCAGAATCGGAAGAAAGATTGGCAGTAGTGCGGTCATTGCCGATGCCTGGCATCACAGAAGCGACGTCTTTGCTTCCTTGGCCGCAATGATTGGGATTGGAGGGGCAAGGTTTCTTGGCTTGCGCTGGCTCGATCCCTTGGCTGGGGTAGTGGTCTGCATCCTGATCATGATGGTGGGGATAAGGATATTCCTCACTACCGCGGGAGAGTTAATGGATGCCACCATTGATAAAAGAATTAGGGGGAGGATTGAGAAAGAGGCCTTAAGTGTAGAGGGGGTTAAAAGAGTAGGTGACCTTAGGGCGCGTCGTAGCGGACTGGACATCTTCGTTGATTTGAAGATTGAGGTAGATAGTAAATTGACCGTAGAGGAGGGTCATGCTATCGCTGCCCAAGTGAAAAAGAGGATATTGGGAAAAGTGGAGCAAGTGGCTGAGGTTCTGGTCCATGTCAACCCCTATCAAAAATAAAGATGGCTAGGATAGTTGCTGTTTTAAGAAGCAAGAAAAAAGGCGTGGCCAAGAAAGAGATTGCTACCGGATATCTGCGCAGGGATTATGGCCTGGTGGGTGATGCCCATGCTGGGACAGGCCGAGAGGTGAGCCTCTTGGCTTTGGAGAGCATTCAGAGAATGCAGAAGAAAGGTCTAAAGGTGGGACCAGGAGATTTTGCTGAGAACCTTACCACGGAAGGGGTCGATCTCCTCTCCCTGAAGAAAGGCACAAGGATATCCATTGGGAAAAGGATCGTCTTAGAGGTTACCCAGATTGGCAAAGAGTGTCCGGCACCTTGCGCCATTTTCAGAAAGTTAGGAGAATGTATCATGCCTGAAGAGGGTCTCTTTACCCGGGTAGTTAAAGGAGGAAGGGTAAGAGCTGGCGACCGCCTGGAGGTAGAAAGATGACAGAGGCACTTATCAAACGTTTGCAGGAATTGGAGGAGAGGCATACCGCACCCAATGGCCAGGAATATCGCGGGCTTTCTCTAAAATCTGTAGAAAAGGTAGCAAAGGAATTCAATCTTTCTAAAAGAGAGGTGGAGATTACTGCCTTAGAGAATGAAATCATCCCTCTGCGTTATCAGAGGAATATCGGGACCATTGGAACTAAGGGGCAGATCAAACTCCTCAAATCAACGGTAGCGGTCATCGGTGCTGGGGGATTGGGAGGAGGGATAATCGAACTCTTGGCCCGCCAGGGAATCGGCCATATCATTATTGCTGATAATGACCGCTTTACAGAATCCACCCTGAACCGCCAGCTCATGTCCACTGAGAATGACATCGGCAGATATAAGGCACAGATAGCAGCGGATAGGGTGAGGGGCATAAACTCCAGTCTCATCGTTACCTCCTATACCGATACCATTACTGAAGGGAATGTAAAGGAGATCCTCAAAGGTGCGGACGTGGTGGTGGATGGGCTGGACCTCCTTCCCCCTCGTTTTATGGTAGCCAAGGCAGCCAAGGAACTGGGCATCCCCTTTGTCTATGGGGCCATTGCCGGATTCGTTGGTCAGGCCATGACCATCTTTCCAGAGGATGAGGGGCTTTCTCTCCTCTATGGCAAGAAGAAAGAGTATCCCCAGAGAGGGGATGAGGTCACTGCGGGCAACCCCTCTGCCACCCCTACCATGATCACCTCCTGGCAGGTTCAGGAGGTGGTGAAGATACTAACCGGTATCGGAAAACCCCTGCGTAATCGCCTATTATATCTCGATGCCCGAGAGGGGACAGCAGAGGTCATTGAATTAAAAGCAGGAGAGAAAAATGGCTAAGAGAATCAGGATTAAGATAGGTAGAATAGAGATGCTCGCAGAACTGAACGAATCAAAGACCGCCTCCCTTATCTGGGATGCACTACCCATCAAGGCCAGAGTCAATACCTGGGGCGAGGAGATCTATTTCTCCATACCAGTAGAGGCAGAACTGGATGACCCTAAAGAGGTTGTGGAGAAGGGTGATTTGGGGTACTGGCCTCC
>DLMW01000064.1:12963-17203 GCA_002478245.1 bacterium UBP18_UBA7526 | reverse complement strand
CCCGCCAGTGGGGTTAACCTGGTGGGTCGTCTTTTGGGTGATCCCCAGGAGTTCAAAAAGGTCTTTCCTGGAGAAAGGATAATCCTGGAGAGGGAATAGAGTCACATGGAGAGCAAAAACCACTTAACACCTAGGCGGTGTTAATGGTTATTATTCTCTGATAACCAAAGGAATTATAGGCAGGGTCTAATGGGATGAAGGGAGAGTATGTGGTTATTTTAGTAACTGCGGGAAACGAAGAAGAGGGGAGAAGGATTGCTAGAGGATTATTGAAGGAGAAATGTATCGCCTGCATCAATATCATCCCTAGGATAGATTCCCACTTCTTATGGAAGGGTAAGATTGAGAGAGCAAGTGAAGCCCTCCTTATAGTCAAAACAAAGAAACCATACCTGAAAAAGGTAACCAAACTGGTCAAAGAATTACATAGCTATGAGGTTCCAGAGATAATCGCCCTGCCCATTGTCGGCGGAAATAAGGATTATCTGGACTGGATAGAAGAGGAGGTCTAAAGAATGCGTGATAGAATCGAGGAAGTCTTAGAAGAGGAGGTGAGGCCCATGCTCGCCATGCATGGGGGAAGCGTAGACTTAATCGAAGTGACGGATGAAGGTATAGTCAAAGTAAGATTAACCGGAGGTTGTGCTGGTTGCCCTGCTGCCCAGATGACCGTGGTAGGTATAATTGAGAAGGCTATTAAGTCCAAGGTTCCAAAAGTGAAGAGGGTGGAAGCGATCTAGAATAAACGCAAAAGCGCCAAAGTTTAGCGTCTCTGCGTTTGCTAGGAGGGGATATGGCTCAGATAACGGTTCGTTTCTATACTACCTTAAGAGAGAAGATAGGCAAAAGCAAGGTTTCCTTGGATGCCCCTAACGTGGCCCAGGCCTTGGAGGAGTTGAAGAGGCAGTTCGGCCCCCGATTCACAGAGCAACTCTACAATCCCGATGGGACGATAAAGAATTACTACATCCTCCTCCTCTCTGGCCATACCATAGATAGAAACGAGATCAAGAAGGCTATTTTAAAAGAAGGTGATATTCTCCACATCTTCCCTCCCATAGCAGGGGGCTAACGGGCGAATCAAAGAATTCGCGTCTCGGAGATTAAATGTTAGAAGTAAAAGACTTAAGATTGACATTGAATGGGAATCCCATACTGCGGGAGATAAATCTTGAGGTAAGAAAGGGTGAGATCCACACCATCTTAGGGGTAAATGGGGCGGGAAAGAGCTCCTTGGCCTACTGCCTCATGGGGAGTGAAGGATATCGGCCGCAGAAGGGGGAGATCCGATTCTTAGGAAAGGATATCACCGGTCTCTCCATCTCTGAAAGGGCGAGGATGGGATTGACCCTTGCCTGGCAGGAGTCGGCTCGCTTTGAAGGACTATCAGCAAGGGAGTATCTCTCCTTGGGCATGGAGAATAGGAAGGATGAGGAGAGAATAAACCATGCCCTAGAGTTGGTTGCCTTAAATCCTAAGGAGTTCTTGGTTCGGGCGGTAGATAAGACCCTCTCTGGGGGAGAGAGGAAGAGGATTGAACTGGCGAGCGTAATCGCCATGGGACCCAAATTAGCCATACTCGATGAGCCAGACTCTGGGATAGACATGCTCTCCCTTGATGATATCCTGAATGTCATTAAGAGTATGAGAAAGGAGGGGAGCACCATACTCCTCATTACCCATCGGGAGGAGATGGCCTCTATCTCTGATAGGGTATCCTTAATGTGTGATGGATTGATCCTTAAGACTGGAAAGCCAAAGGAGGAGATAGATTACTTTAAGTTGCACTGTAAGCCCTGCCCTACCCATAAGTTCCCCAGTGAACTAGAGGAGTAACACAAAGGCGTAAAGATAATAAGGAGTAATGGGATGAGCGATTATGAGGCGATGACCAGGGCCTATCGAAGAGCAGGGGGAGATCCCCAAGTCCTAAGAAGCCCGGAATGCGCCTCCCTGATAGTGAATAAGAATAGGATCTTGGGAAAGAGGAAGGTAGAAGGGATAAGAATCTTTCAGACAGAGGAGCTTCCCAAGGGGGTAAAGATAACCCTTGTTACTCAAAAGGGATATAGGATCGAGAAACCGGTCTACCTCTGTTTCGGCATCCTTCCTGAAAGAGGACTCCAGGAGATCTATACTGATGTTAGGATTGCGGATGGCTCAAGTATTACTCTAATCGCCCACTGTACCTTTCCCAATGCCGTGAAGATCAAGCATATCATGAGCGCTTGCGTCCGGATTGGAAAGAAGGCCTTCTTGGGCTATCACGAGACCCACTACCATGGGGAGAGAGGGGGAGCAGAGGTCATCCCTAAAGGAAAGATATACATTGATAAGGGAGGGAGGCTCGATACCAGTTTCACCTTAATTACTGGAAGGGTGGGTAAGTTAAGGATTGATTATGAGGCAAAGGCAATAGAGAGGGCAGTAGCAGAACTGGTGGCCAGGGTATATGGAAAGGGGGATGATGATATCTGGATTAAAGAGAAGGCAATCTTAGATGGGCCATATGCCAAGAGCCTCATCAAGACCAGGGTAGCGGTCAAGGATAGAGCCAAGACAGAGGCTATCGGGATCACAGAGGGGAATGCCCCTTTCTCCAGGGGGCATGTGGACTGTATCGAGATCGTCCAGGGAAGGGCAAAGGCAAAGGCCCTGCCTCTTGTGGAAGCGAAGGATGATAGAGCCAGGGTGACCCATGAGGCAGCTATCGGTAGTATAGATAAGATCCAACTGGAGACGATAATGGCCAGAGGCCTTTCCAAGGAAGAGGCCATCGATGTCGTGGTCAAGGGGATGTTGAAGTAGATAGAAGATTACCCAGATTAGTTATTGATGAATATATCTGGGTAATCAGAGACTTTTAAGGAGTTTTTCAGAGACCTATAGGATGGATCTGACAGAGCGCCTCAGGATCAGCCGTATTTCAGGGAAGAAAAGAGAAGAGAGAGAGAAGATTGAAGAACTTGCCCTGGGCTTTCTCTATTCTTTAGGGAAGTTAAAAGACCCAAAAGATCTAAAGTCCATGAAGTGGAACGAGAAGAAGGGGAGTATTAAGGTCAGGACCCATACCCCTATCCCTGAAGAACCAGGACTTCTTAGGGTTAGCTCGCATCTAAGGATAAGGAAGGAATCCATCTTCTGTCTTGCTTTAAAGGCAGAGAAGAGGTCAAAACTATTCCAGGCTACAGGAGGAGTCCATAAGGAATATTCCTTAAAGAGAATAAGCTCATGCTAAGTGGGGCACCCACTGATTTAGCAGTCGATAGAGAGTAATCTAATGGAGGAAAAAGGAAGAATAATTGAGGTAGAAGGGTCTCTCGCCCGGGTGGAGATTGAGAGAAAGAGCGCTTGTGGAACCTGTCGTGCCTGCACTCTCGGGATGGGAAATACCATGATTACTGAAGCCGAGAATCCCCTGGGGGCCAAGATAGGCCAGAGAGTAAGGTTGGAGATCTCTTCCTGGGAAGTATTGAAAGGCGCTTTTCTAATCTATATCCTTCCCCTCCTTTTTTTAATCTTAGGTCTGGTGCTTGGGATAACTATTACTAATCGTTATGGCCTTGCCGAATCCTCCCAGACCGTAGGCCTCATTCTGGGCTTGGCCTTCCTGGTCCTCTCTTTTATTCCCCTCTGGCGCCATAGTAAAAGGATAAAGGATAGAAGCGCCTATCGTTCTCGGATTGTTCAGATAATCGAATCCCGTTAGATATGCCTTTAGGTAAAGGGGTCAGATCTTGACCCCGGTGATAACTTCGTAAATCATTGGGTTCTATATCTGCGCAATCTGAAGAATACGGTTTGGTTTTTGTAGGATAGATGATTAGCAGGAGTCTAAGAGGCTCCTTTTTTGTTGCAATTTTTCCTAAAATATGCTAAGATTTTAAAAGGTTGAGAAAGCAGGATGTATAATCCGAGAGATTCTCTAGATAAGATAGAAAGTCTAGTTTGTGTCGATACTACAGATTATAGGTTTATACTGGAGACGAATGGAACATTGATCGACGCTACTTACGCCAAGGAGCTTTCCCGCTTTAAGAATCTACACGTAAGGGTCTCCATCAAAGGAGCAAGCCCAGAGGAGTTCTCCCGCCTTACCGGCGCCTATCCTCGTTTCTTTCAGCTACAGTTAAACGCCTTGGCCCACCTCCTAGAGGCAGGGGTAAGCGTCCATCCCGCGGTCATGCTCTCCTTCTCTACCCCAGATAACATAGAAAAGCTTAAAAGAAACTTGAAGAGG
>DLMW01000064.1:7413-12793 GCA_002478245.1 bacterium UBP18_UBA7526 | reverse complement strand
TGAAGAGGCTAAAAGAAGCAAAGATAAGGCCAACCCTTTCTTATACTCCTCGAGAGATCCCTGAGGAATTGGTTTGAGATGAAACAGAACCCATCCCTTTCTCTGGTCAATAAAATCATGACCGAGTTTGCTCGGCTGACTGGGCTATCACCGGCTAGTAAGTATCCTCAGCGCTACTTATGGACCGATGCTTATGCGGTGTGCAACTTCCTGGAACTCTATCACCAAACAGATGATGAGAAATACAAGGATCTGGCGCTTTCGCTTGTGGATCAGGTTCATAATATACTGGGCCGCCATCGTGAGGATGATTCCCGAACTGGCTGGATCAGTGGTCTCGACGAGCAGGAGGGCAGAAGGCATCCTACGATAGGTGGTTTGAGGATTGGTAAGAAAATGAACGAAAGAGGCCCTTCCGATCCTTTTGACGAAAGATTGGAATGGGATCGTGATGGCCAGTACTACCATTACCTGACGAAATGGCTGCACGCTTTGAATCGGGTAAGCCGGGTCATTGGAGATAGAACCTACCATATGTGGGCGATAGAGCTTGCCAAGACTGCCCATGCGAAATTTACCTATGTCCCAGCGAAAGGCGCTCAAAGATGCATGTACTGGAAGATGAGTATAGACCTCTCCCGTCCTCTAGTCCCCTCCATGGGACAGCATGATCCCCTGGACGGTTTCATCACCTACCACGAGCTTCAGATGTGTCTACCTAAAGGTCCGGAAGGATCACAGGAACAGATCTTGAAAGAAGAGATTAGCGACCTGGCCAATATCTGCAAGGGAAAAGCTCTCCTCACAGATGATTCTTTGGGAATCGGCGGCCTCTTATGCGACGCCTATAGAGTGGCGCAGATGATTGTTAGTGGGTATTTTGAAGAGACTGAGCTATTGGAGACTATTTTGAGTTCTTCTCTATCGGGGCTGGAAATCTTCGAGAGAATGAGTCCCCTAGAGTTTCCTGTGGAATACCGTCTGGCATTTCGGGAACTCGGGCTTTCCATTGGGATGCGGGCGGTTAAAAGGTTACATAGGTTGGTTAAGGAAAGACCGGGCCGGTTCAAGAAGAGTCTTCTATTATCCAAGCGTATTGAGATGTTGCTGCCTTTCACGCCGCTAGTTGAAATGATCGAGAGTTTTTGGCTTGAAGGCACCAACCGAGAAGCGAAGAGCTGGCTGGACCATCGGGACATCAATATGGTGATGCTTGCAACCAGCCTGGCACCTGATGGATTTTTGACCATCTGAATTAGCCTGAATAATTAGCAGAGGTCTTAAAAGGCTTCTGCTTTTTGTGTTTTAGAGGATATTGTGCTAAAATTAAAGAAGGGTTTCTGAAAATCAAAACAATAGCACTTTGAGGGTTTTATGGATTTTGGGGAGTCAAAGGGATTTAAAAAGGTCTTAGACAATTGGAAAAGGGGTGAGAGGGAGGTCAGGGTCTTTGGGCTCTGGGGGAGTGCTCAAGCCCTTCTCCTTTCCTTCCTATCTAAAGAATTATCTCGTCCTATTTTGGTTCTTGCCTCAGATGAGGAGAGAAGAATCGCCATAGAGGAAGACCTAAGAATCTTTGGCGTCTCCTTTCCCATCCTCTCCTTCCCTAAAGAAGGGATCAACGAGAGATTATCCTGCCTTTCTCGTCTTATTTCCTTAGCCAATTTTCTCCTTGTAACAGAGGAAAGAGTGCTTGAAGAGAGAATAATCTCACTGGATGATTTCTTGAAATTTTCTCACAGGATAGAAGTGAACGAAGACCTAAAGAGGGAAAGGTTTATTAAGGGATTGGTCTCTTCGGGATATGTAGGAACCCCTATGATTGAGAGGAGAGGAGAGTTCAGCATCCGGGGAGGGATCATAGATATCTGGTCACCCCAGGATGAGCATCCTCTAAGAATAGAATTAGTCGGAGAGAGAATAGAATCCCTAAGAAGTTTCAATCCCCTTACTCAGAGATCGATCGAGAAGATGAAAGAGGTCCAAATCATCCCTTTTACTCTTAAAGGGAAAGCCACCCTCTTTGACTATTTATCGAAGAATACCTTAATCGCCATAGAGAATTCAGGCCTCAGGTCAAAGCCTAAAGGCTTCCAGCAACTTCACTTCCTGTCCTTTCCCAGAGAAGGAGCGATTGACTTCGCCACCCAGCCTATGGAGAACTTCCAGCGCAAGATCGACCTCTTAAGAGAAAGGATAAAGGAATGGGGAAGAGAAGATTATAGAATGTTCATCTTTGCTGATAACCAGGGCCAGAGAGAAAGATACCTTGAACTCCTCAAGGATTTGAAGGGATTGGAGATAAGGGTGGGCTCCCTCTCAGCCGGTTTCTTAGCCCCAGAGTTAAAACTAGCTATTTTGACTGATGAGGAGATATTCGGAAGATACGGCCAGAGGAAGTACTTGGAGAAGTTCAGATATAAGGAAGGGGTTCCCATCTCCACCTTCCTGGAATTGGAAGAAGGAGACTATGTCGTCCATCAGGACTATGGCATCGGGATCTATGAGGGATTGAAGAGGTTGAAGGTAGGAGAGGGGGAGATGGACTTCTCATCCCTCAGGTATGCGGGAGGGGATAGGCTCTATATCCCCATAGATAGGAGCCATCTTATCAGTAGGTATATCGGAACAGAGGGATATCGACCGAAGATATATAGATTGGGAGGGACCTCCTGGGAGAGGGTGAAGGAGAAGGTAAGGGAGAGGGTGAAGGAATTGGCAGAGGAACTATTGAACCTCTACGCCTCGCGGAAGGCCTTTAAGGGCCACTCCTTTCCTCAAGACGACCACTGGCAGATGGAATTTGACTCGGCCTTCATCTATCCCGAGACGGAGGATCAGCTCAAGGCCATAGAAGAGACGAAGAGGGATATGGAGGATCCCCATCCCATGGATAGGCTGATCTGCGGGGATGTGGGGTATGGGAAGACGGAGATCGCCATGCGAGCCGCCTTCAAGGCAGTCATGGAGGGGAAACAGGTAGCGCTCTTAACTCCCACTACTATCTTAGCAGAGCAGCACTATCATACCTTCAGAGAGAGGTTCGCCGACTGGCCAGTCAGGATAGAGATGCTCTCCCGATTCAGAACTAAGAGAGAGCAGGAAAAGATCATAGAGGATTTAAAGAAGGGACTGGTCGATATCGTCATCGGAACCCATAGGCTCATCCAGAGGGATGTGGACTTTAGGGACCTGGGGCTGGTGGTTATCGATGAGGAGCAGAGATTTGGGGTGAGGCACAAGGAGAGGTTGAAGGCCCTGAGGAAGCTGGTCGATGTTCTCACCCTCTCTGCTACCCCTATCCCCAGGACACTACATCTCGCTTTATCCGGGATCTGGAACATGAGTCTGGTCAATACCCCACCAGAGGGAAGACTACCCATCGCTACCTATATTACAGAGTATGATGAAAGGATAGTGAAGAAGGCCATTGAATCTGAACTGGCGCGAAAAGGACAGGTCTACTTTGTCCATAACAGGATAGAGAATATCCCTGATTTAGCTAAAGACCTTGAAAAGATCTTTCCCAAGGCGCGGATCGCTATGGCCCATGGAAGGATGGCGGAGAGGGAATTGGAAGAGGTGATGCTAAGGTTTGTGAGAAGAGAGGTCGATATCCTAGTCTCTACCGTCATTGTGGAGTCTGGCTTAGATATCCCAAATGTCAATACCTTAATCGTCAAGGATGCCCAGGACTTCGGGCTCTCTACCCTCTATCAGCTGAGAGGTAGAGTGGGCAGGGGCCGAGTCAAGGCCTATGCCTACTTCTTCTATCCTAAAGGTTATCCCCTCTCATCAGTTCAGGTAAAGAGACTTTCTACCATCTCTCACTTCACAGAACTGGGTTCGGGCTTTAAGATCGCCATGAAGGATCTAGAGATTAGGGGAGCGGGGAATATCCTAGGTCCTGAGCAGTCGGGCTATATCATGGAGGTGGGCTTTGATCTCTACTGTAGGTTATTAGAGGAGGCGGTGGAGAGACTAAAAGGGAAGGAGCCTGCCCCTTCCCTCCCTTCTCCTAAGATTACCTTGGATGTCAAGGCCTATCTCCCCCAAGAGTATATTCCCGATGAGACGCAGCGCATCACTCTCTATAAGAGGATGGCCTCAGCTCTAGAGGAAGAGGAGATTAAGGATTTAGAAGAAGAATTAGAGGATAGGTTCGGTCCTCTACCAGGAGAGGCAAAGAATCTAATAGAGATTATGGACTTGAAGATATTGGCCCAGAGATTAGGGATTGTGGAGATCACTAAGGAGGGTGAGAGAATGGGTTTGAAGTGGGAAAGTGAGGAAGAGGTTCCTTTGAATATTGAGAATCTTGTCAAGGGGAAGATGCTTCAAGAAGAAAATAGGGTCTTTTTTCTCTTGAAGGGAAAGAAAATAAAAGCTCTGAAAAATATTTTGCAGAAGTTCCTTTAATATGTTAAACTAAAGACGCGAATAATTTAGTGGAGAGAAGAGGTGAGAAAAACAATTCTCTTATTTCTGATCGTCACTCTTTTAATCTCTGGTTGTAGGAAGAGGCCTCAGGAGAAGGGAATAGTTGCTTGGGTCAATGGAGAGCCCATTACCTTAGAGGAGTTTAATAAGGCCCTCTTATCCTATTCTCCAAGCAGAGAGGAGCTTCCCGCCTTAAAGAGAAGGGTCCTCGATCAATTGATTGAGAAGAGGCTTGAGTTTCAGGAAGCAAGAAGATTGGGATTGACCGTGACTAGTGAGGAGTTAAACCAGAGAATAAGGGAGACCATGGGCTCCTATCCCAAGAGTGAGTTTGTTACTTTCTTAGCCAAGGAGGGGATAACCTTTGAGGAATGGAAGAACGGGGTAAGAGAGAATATCCTGCTTGAGAAACTCATCACCTCCCAGATCTACCTTCCCCTAAAGGTAAGTGAGAAAGAGATTACTATTTACTACCAAAAGCATCGGGAAGAGTTTAAAGAGCCCAAGAGGTTCCGGATCCGTCAGATCCTGGTGGAGAGCCAGGAAGAGGCAGAGGAGGTCCTTAAGGCCTTAGGGAAGGGAGAGGGGTTTGAGGAACTGGCCCGGAAGAGATCCTTGAGTCCGGATGGAGAACGGGGAGGGGACATGGGTTACTTTGCTTTGAGAGAGATGCTCGCTGAATGGGAGGAGGCGATAGGTAGGCTTTCTCCGGGTGAGGTGAGTTATCCCGTAGAATCCCCCTATGGCTGGCATATCTTCAAGTTGGAGGCAATAAAATCCCCCCGGATACTGAGCCTGAAAGAGGCCCAGGAAAGGATCAAAGAGAAGCTCCTCCTTGAGAGAAGGGAAGAAGCATTGAGGGAGTGGCTCCTGGGTCTTCGCGTCCGGGCGGAGATTGAGATCAATGAGGAATTGCTGAGATAATGATCAGTGAACGGTG
>DLMW01000064.1:6121-7322 GCA_002478245.1 bacterium UBP18_UBA7526 | reverse complement strand
TGATAATGATCAGTGAACGGTGATTGATAACAAGGAAGCGGGGAAATCAAGTATGGAAATCAAAAAAACTTTTTTAGTGTTGGTATTTCTAATACTAATTTTTGCTAGTTATCCAGAGGCTGAGGTTGTCGAGCGTGTTGTTGCCCGGATAAACGACGAGATCATTACCTTAACAGAATTGGAGGAAGCCTACCAAGAGTTGGAGAGCGTCCTTCCCGAAGGAGAAAGGTTCCCTTCCCAGAGGGAGTTACTGGAGAGGATGGTTGAGAATAGACTCCTTCTCCAGGAGGCCAAGAGAAAGGGGATCAGGGTCTCAGAAGGGGAGGTCCAGGAGAATATCGAAAGAGTAAAGTCAACATTTCTTTCTGAGAAGGCCTTTGAGCTAGCCCTGGAACGAGAAGGTTTGAAGATAGAGGATCTAAAGAAAAGATATGAAGAGGAACTCATGATTAAGAAACTCATCGATAAGGAGGTGAGGCCTGGGGTTGAGGTCTCAAAGGAAGAGATCAGGGATTACTATGAGAAGAATAAAGGAAGGTTTCGGGAAGAAGAGAAGGTAGAAATAAGACACATCCTTTTCGAGAATTATGCTCAAGGTCGAGAAGTATTGAAGAAGGTTAAATCGGGAATAGATTTTGAAGAGGCGGCAGAAGGGGCTTATCTAGGCTCTTTTAAAAGAGGCCAGCTCGCGAGAAAGATTGAAGAGGTGGCCTTTAGTTTAGAAGAGGGAGAGATAAGCCCGATAATCAAGACCGAGTCCGGCTATCACATCATTAAATTGGTGAAGAAAGAGAAAGCGAGAGTAAAGGAACTTTCAGAAGTAAAGGAAGTAATCATAAATATCCTCTCTTCCCAGAAAATGGAGGAGGGACTAAAGGAATATCTGGAAAAACTGAAGACAAAACAGGAGATCGAAATCCGACTCTAAAATATTGGTGCCCCCTTCTTAATTGCTGTTAACACCGCGTAGGTGTTAAGTAAGGTTATAGAGTAAAAGATGGTTAAGAAGCCGATAATTGGGATCACTATGGGGGATGCGGCAGGGATTGGGCCGGAGATTATTGTAAAGGCCTTGAGTAAGGGGGAGATTTATAGAGTCTCTTCCCCCTTAGTCATTGGGGATGGGAAGGTATTAAAATCAAAAATCAAAAATCAAAGATCAAAAATCAAAATTAATCCCATTAATAGGGTAGAAGAAGGA
>DLMW01000064.1:0-6034 GCA_002478245.1 bacterium UBP18_UBA7526 | reverse complement strand
GGGTAGAAGAAGGAAGGTTCAGATTGGGAATTATGGATTTGATGGACTTAAAGAATATCAGGATTAAGAGGCTTAAGATAGGAAAGGTTAATAGAATGGCTGCAGAAGCAGCAGTAGAGTATATAGGGAAAGCGGTCTCTTTAGCGAGAAAAGGTGAGATCGATGCCCTAGTCACTGCCCCAGTGAATAAAGAAGGACTAAAGAAGGCGGGATTTAGGTTTCTGGGCCATACGGAACTTTTGGCCCATCTCACCAGAACAAAGAATTATGCCATGATGCTTGTAGGCGGTCCTCTGAAAGTAATCTTGGTAACTACCCATCTGCCTTTAAGTAAGGTAAGTTCCTCTCTAAGTAGGGAAAGGATTTATCAGACGATAAGACTAGCCTGGGAGAATATGAGATATTTTGGAATAGGAGAACCAAGGATTGGTGTGGCAGGTTTGAATCCCCATGCAGGAGAGGAAGGGCTATTTGGTAGGGAGGAGAAAAGGTCTATCATCCCGGCAGTAGAAAAGGCGAAGAAAAAAGGAATGAAAGTAGAAGGACCCATCCCTCCAGATACTATCTTCCATCGTGCCCTAAAAGGTGAGTTTGATTGCGTAATAGGTATGTATCACGATCAGGGATTAATCCCTTTAAAGATGCTTGCCTTTGAGAGAGGGGTAAATATCACTCTAGGCCTTCCCATTATCCGGACCTCTGTTGACCATGGAACAGCCTATGAGATCGCGGGAAAGGGGATGGCCAATCCCCAGAGCCTGATAGAAGCCATAAAGGTAGCCGCCCAATTAGTCAAGGCAAGGAGAGCGAATCAGGGAATCAGAGGGGGAGTTCGCTTGAGCTGATAATCTGGTATTCTGATGTTTTCCCTTACTGATCTGCTATGCTTTTTCACTTGTTGGAAATTGTCCCTCTGGGAAATATTGGATATTAGAAATTTAGCATATCTGGGTAGTTTATCATGCCCAAAGAGATGGCTTTGCCTAAGATAACGAAGGAATTTTTGAGAGAGCATGGCATAAGGATAAAGAAGGGGTTGGGGCAGAACTTTTTAATTGATGAAAAGATATTAAATAGAATTGTAGAAGTAGCCCATCTGAATAAGGAGGATATGGTCATTGAGATCGGTCCGGGAATCGGAACCCTGACTAAAAGATTGGCAGAGAAAGTAAAGAAGGTCCTGGCTATAGAATTCGATGAGCATCTGGTTAGACTTCTCAAAGAGACCTTAAGATCCTATCCCAATGTAGAAATTATCCAGGGAGACATCCTCAAAACCGATCTCAGAAAATTAGCGATCACCGATTACCGATCACCGATTACCAAACTTAAAGTAGTGGCCAACCTTCCCTACTACATCACCACCCCGATCATCATCCATCTTTTAAAGGCAAGAGAAATCCTCTCTAACATCGTAGTCATGGTTCAGAGGGAAGTAGGAAGGAGGATGGTGGCTAAGCCCCGCACTAAGGATTATGGGGCCCTCTCTCTATTGGTTCAGTACTATACCAAGCCCCAGATTGTAGTTAAGGTTCCCAGGAGTGCTTTCCTTCCCTCGCCAGAGGTCGACTCCTGTGTAGTGAATTTAGAGGTCCTGAAGAAGCCAGCGGTTGAGGTCAAGGATGAGGAGTTATTCTTTAAAGTGGTGAGAGCTGCCTTTGAGCAGAGAAGGAAGGCCCTGAAGAATGCTTTAAGCCGAACAAGGGATTTAAGATTGAGCAAGAAGAAGGTCTTGGAAATCCTAGAGAAAGCGGATATTGGACCTTTGAGAAGGGGAGAGACCCTAAGCTTAGAAGAGTTTGCCAGATTGAGCAACCTGATTGCGAAGTAATCAGCGAGATAGGGTTTCCGCCCGAGGCTCCGCCAGAGGCGGACCAGCCTCGGGCTGGGGATCAGCCTTCGGCTGGAAGGGTAAACCCCGTTAGAAAACTCAACAGATATATTCTTAAAGTTTTTTGAATAAAGATAATCTACCTTTAGAAGTAGAGGCCTATTGAAGGTCGTTATTGCTCCCGATTCCTCTCAACTCATCCCGGACGCTGCAGAACGACTGATGAGATTAATTAAATTCAGATAGACTAATCTAAAGAAATTATGATATAATCTAATGAAGGAGGCCTTCCATGTATCTAAAAGAGAAAGTCATAGTTGGATTGCTCTTGATATTGAGCATCGCAGCTTCTACCCTCTGGGCCCAGGAGGCCCCAGTTTCCAAGGGAACCTTAGAGGACTACAAGATGTTGGGAAAGATCTACCAGAAGCAGGGGAAGTTTGAGAAAGCGATTGAGGTCTATGAGAAGGCATTGAAGATCGCCCCAGAGGATATGGAACTTCATGAAGAGCTTGCCCAGATCTATAAGAAAAGAGAGATGTATGGTAGGGCAGCGGAGGAGTATAGAAAGATACTCTCCCTTCGACCCGAAAAGCATCGCTATAGATTGGACCTGGCCGAAGTCTACAGTAGGCAGAGGAAGTACCAGGAGGCGATAGAAGAGTATGGGAAGGTTCTGGAGACCGCTACTGAGGATTGGACTATCAGACGGGCCCAGAGGGGATTGGCCGAGGCCCATGTAAAGGCCGGGGAAGGACTCAAGGTCGCCCAGGAGTATGAGAAGAGGATTAAGAAGAAGCCCAAGGATATCAGTTCCTATAGGTTCCTGGGAGAGATATATGAGAAGCAGGAGAAGTATGAAGAGGCCATTGCTATCTATCAGAAAGCCTTGAAGATTGAGCCCACAGATGAGAAGATACGGAGCTCTTTGGCCAGGGTATATGAGCGCCAGGGCAAGTATGAGGAGGCCTTAGCTGAATTCAAAAAATTAGTAGAACTAAAACCGGATAGCACCTTCTACCATCAGAGTCTAGCCAGTTGCTACTTCAAACTGGGGAAGAAGGAAGAGGGTATCTCTGCCTTAAAAAGACTCACTGAGTTAAGACCAGAGAGTGGCTGGGCGTACAGTATGGCAGGAAGCGTCTATTCCCAGAACAGGATGTATGATGAAGCGATAAAGGCCTACCAGATGGCCCTGGAACTCGATTCTGAAAGAGAACGCCATCGTAAGGCCTTAGCTGATATCTATAAGAAACAGGGGAAGTATGACGAAGCAATCAAGGAATATCAGGAGGTCATAGAATTAACTACAGATAGCTGGCTCCTTGCCCGCGCCTCTCTTGACTTAGCGGATACCTATGAGAAGACGAAGAGGTATGAGGAGGCCGTCTCTGAGTATAAGAGGATTGTGGAAACTTTCAAAGAGGATTGGGTAGTCAATCAAGCCCAGAGCAGGCTCATCGAACTCTGCCAGAAGTTGGGGAGGCTTGAGGAGCTCGCCAGAGAGTATGAGAGGAAGATTAGGGAGTGAATTGTGATCCATAAAGAGAGAGGGCTCGGGATCTCTATCCTGCTATTCTTATTCTTTTTTATTGGCTCGCTCGTCTGGGCAGAAGAGAATTCCCGCGCCTATAGGTTCCTGGGAAAGATCTACCAGAAGCAGGGGAAATATCAAGAGGCTATCGCTATTTATCAGAAGGCGATAGAGGAGTTTCCTGAAGAAGGGAGCAAGTTCCGATATCTAATCGGAAAGACTTATGAAGAAGCAAAGGACTTTCCCCAGGCCCTGAGTGCCTTTAGTCAATTGATTAAGAGTTATCCAGAGAGTGAAGAGGCACCCCGGGCACAGCTGGAGATTGCTCGTATCCATGGGTATAGATTGGGCGATTATGAAAAGGCCTCTGATGAGTATCAGAGGCTTATCGATAATTATCCCCAGAGTCGTCAAGTGGCAGGTGCCCTATTGGGGATTGGGGAATGTTATGAGTATAAAAGGGAGTATAAGAAAGCATTGGCTAAGTATCAGGAGATTATCGAGCGTTATCCAGGGAGTGGAGTAGACTATGATGCTGGACTAAAGGTAGACGCTATCACCAAAGGAGATGATTATAAAGGTAAGCCCTTAAGACTCTATACCCTGGAGTATAGGTTATGGAAAGAGGGTGGATACGAAGATTCTATCGAGGTATGTCAAGAACTCATATCCCGCTATCCCAAGGCCTATCTCGCTTCCTCTGTTCAATACTATATCGGTTATATCTATCAGTTTGAACTGGAGGATTATGAGCAGGCAATTAAGGAGTACCAGAAAGTATTAAAGGAATATCCTAAGTGCCATCGGGCTTCCTTTGCTCAGTATCGCATAGGGGAGTGCTATAAACACTTAGAGAGGCATGACTTGGCAGAAGAAGCATTTAAAAAAGTCTTGGAGGAATATCCTGCTACCCTGCCTGCCCGATGGGTTAAATGGAGGCAATGATGGTGAAGATTAAGAATGTTCAGGCGCGGGAGATACTGGATTCCAGGGGGAATCCAACGGTTGAGGTCGATGTTCTCTTAGAGAATGGGATTATGGGAAGGGCGGCTGTCCCATCTGGGGCCTCGACTGGTGAGCATGAGGCCTTGGAGCTGAGGGATGGAGATAAGGGAAGATATCTTGGCAAAGGGGTATTGAAAGCGGTCTCTAATGTAAACGAGATAATCGCTCCCAAACTAATGGGAAAGGATGTTACTGGACAGGAAGAGATCGATAGATTGATGGTTAAACTCGATGGAACAGAGAATAAGGAGAGGTTGGGAGCAAACGCCATCTTGGGGGTATCCTTAGCGGTTGCTAAGGCAGGAGCCCTTTCCTCAAAAATGCCTTTGTATCAATACATCAGAGAGGTTTACGGTTTACGGTTTACGGTTTACCAGTTGCCCGTGCCCATGATGAATATCGTAAATGGTGGGAAGCATGCGGACAATAATGTTGACCTGCAGGAGTTTATGATCGTTCCTTTAGGAAAGAACTTCAGGGAATCCTTGAGGATGGGGGCAGAGGTCTTCCATAACCTAAAAGGAGTTTTAAAAGAGAAGGGCTATGCTACAGCGGTGGGTGATGAAGGAGGCTTTGCTCCAGATCTAAGATCGAATGAGGAGGCCATCCAGGTAATCTTAGCGGGAATCAAGGGAGCAGGTTATAAAGAAGGGGGGGATGTTGCCCTTGCCCTGGATCCCGCAGCGAGCGAGTTCTATAAAGAGGGAAGGTATATCTTGGCCTCTGAGAAGAGGGAGCTATCTGCCAGTGAGATGATCGATTTCTATGAGGATTGGGTAGATAGATATCCCATCGTATCCCTTGAGGATGGATTGGCCCAGGATGACTGGAGAGGCTGGAAGGGATTGACACTTAAGCTGGGCAAAAGAATCCAGATTGTGGGGGATGATCTATTTGTCACCAATCCCAAGAGGTTAAAGAGAGGGATAGAAGAAGGGATAGCAAACTCCATTCTCATAAAGTTGAATCAGATCGGGACATTGACTGAGACCATAGAGACCGTTAAGATGGCAAAGGAGGCAGGATACACTACCATAATCTCCCATAGGAGCGGTGAGACAGAGGATACCACCATTGCTGATGTAGCGGTAGCGGTCAATGCCGGCCAGATAAAGACCGGAAGCTGCTCGCGCAGTGAGCGCATCGCCAAGTATAATCAACTATTGCGTATCGAAGAGGAATTGGGTAAAAAGGCGATCTACGCCCCGTTAGAGATACTTAGAGAGAGTAAGAAAGTAAGAAAGTAGAAGACGATGGAGAAAAAAGGCAGGCGTCCTTCTAAAGTAATTTTTGTAGCCATCCTTTTATCAGTCCTCTTTCTCACTTACCTTTTCCTCTCTGGATATCTTAACTTAAGGAAGGTAGGCGAAAGACTGGTGAGGATAGAAGAGGAGAATAAGAGGCTCATCCAGGAGAATAAGAGATTGGAGGAGGAGATAAAGGCCTTGGAAGGGGATCCCTTCTATATTGAGAAGATTGCCCGGGAAGAGCTGGGAATGGTGAGGAAGGGTGAGATCGTCTATGAGATCATCTCCTCTCCGGAGCCAGAGAAGGGAAAAGACTGATATTAATCGATTGAAGCAGGAGCCTTCAAAAGCTCCTGCTTTTTAATTGGTATCAGATAAAGATACTATAGTTCCTTATATTTTAAGGTATCGGAATTT
>DLMW01000036.1:2498-4259 GCA_002478245.1 bacterium UBP18_UBA7526 | reverse complement strand
AGAACTATTGGGCGAAGAGGTAGAATTCCCAGAGCATGGGTATCAGGGAGGGTACCTGGTTGAAATCGCCCGAAGACTAAAGGATAGAGAGGGCGCTAGGCATCGCAGAGAGAAGATAGAATTCTTTACCCAGTGCGCCTATTCAGATATTATGGAGGGAATAGGGAAGGACCTTGAGGATTTCAGTATAAGGATAGACTCCTGGAAGAGAGAATCCGACCTCCATAAGGAAGGGAAGGTTGGGAAGGCCCTTAAGAACCTGGAGAAGAAAGGCTATCTCTATGAGAAGGAAGGGGCCCTATGGTTTAGATCTTCCCAGTTTGGGGATGAGAAGGATAGGGTGATAAGGAAGAAGGATGGGTCCCTCACCTATTTAGCCTCAGATATCGCCTATCACCAGGATAAGTTTGAGAGAGGATTCGAGCATCTCATAAATATCTGGGGTGCTGACCATCATGGTTATGTGGAGCGCATTCGCTCAGCAATAAGTGCCTTGGGCTACCCTAAAGAGGTCTTAGACATTCTCCTCTATCAACTGGTCAAACTCACCCGCTCCGGAAGACCAGTAGCCATGTCAACCAGAAAGGGAGAATTTATTACCCTGAGGCAGGTGATGGATGAGGTGGGAAGGGAGGTCTTGCGCTTCTCCCTCTGTACGCGCTCTTCCTACTCCCATCTGGACTTCGACCTAGAACTGGCTAAGAAAGAATCACCGGAGAATCCAGTCTACTATATCCAGTATGCCCATGCGCGCATCTCAAGTATCTTTAAAAAGGCACAGGAGAGGGGGGTAGCAAAAAAAAAGATTCAAGAGATAGATCTAAAATTGCTCAATACCCCAGAAGAGAAGAAGATCCTAAGACTCTTGGCTCTCTTTCCCGATATCGTCTCCTCTTGCGCCCGGAGCTATCAGGTTCACAGTATCCCTAACTATCTCAGGGAACTGGCCAGCGAGTTTCATACTTTCTATAATAGGCATCGGGTATTGGGTGAGGATGAAGAACTCTCTCAGGCGAGGTTAGCCCTGGTAGAAGGGGTGGGGATTGTCCTTGCCAATGGACTGAGACTTCTGGGAATCGAAGCCCTCAAAAAGATGTAAAAAAACAAAAAGTAAGAAAGTATGAAAGTAAAATGGTTTGGCCAGGCCTCTTTTCTCATGGAATCAGAGAAGGGAATAAGGATAGTTACCGATCCCTTTGCTTCCTCTTTAGGATATAAGGCTCCTTCTATAGAAGCAGATGTGGTTACCGTAAGCCACGAGCACTATGACCATAATGCCACGGAAGAGGTGGCCGGGAATCCAGAGATAGTGAGAGGGACTGGAGAAAGAGAGATAAAGGGGATTATTATAAGAGGAGTGTCCACCTTCCATGACAAGGCCCGGGGGAGAGAAAGAGGAACTAATACCGTCTTCTCCTTTAAGATCGATGGGGTGAAGATCGTTCACCTGGGGGATCTAGGCCACATACTAACCCAGGAAGAGATAAAGGCCATAGGAGAAGTGGATATCCTCCTCATCCCTGTGGGAGGAACATTTACTATCGATGCCCAGGAAGCAAATGAGGTAGTTAAACAGTTGAAACCCAAGATTACCATTCCCATGCACTATAAGACCCCGGCCATCGACCTCCCTATAGAAGGGGTGGAAGGATTCCTTTCTGGTAAGAAGAATATAGAGAGAAGGAAAGAATTGGAGATTAGTAAGGAGGAACTTCCCAAAGAAGAAAAGACTATCATTCTGGGGTATAAAGCATGAGAAAT
>DLMW01000036.1:0-2288 GCA_002478245.1 bacterium UBP18_UBA7526 | reverse complement strand
GGATACCTTTTGGGAAGGGGGTATGGACTAAAGAGTCAGCCGATAAAGAGAATAGAGAAGAAGGTAGATCTTCCTTACACTGTTCAGGTTGCCTCCTTCCAGAGCCAGGAGAAGGCTAAAGCCTTAGCCAATGGACTCGTGGCCCGGGGCTATCCCGCTTATATTGAGGAAGCGGAGATAAAAGGGAAGAAATGGTATCGGGTAAGAGTGAGTTCCTTCAGGAATAAAGAGGATGCTCAAAAGTTAGTAGATAGATTGAGAGAGAAAGAGGGCCTCAAAGATGCTATGGTCTGGAAGAGGCAATCCCAATGAAGAAGATTAATATTGGGCTGGTTGGTTTCGGCACAGTAGGAAGCTCCGTGGTAAAGATACTCAAGGGCAAGAGGGATCTATTTCGGCGAAGGCTGGGTGCGGAACTACTCATCAAGAGGATTGCAGATAAGGATATCTCTACCCCCAGGGGAGTAGAGGTGGCTCCTGGGATATTAACTAAGAGAATAGATGATGTCCTGAACGACCCAGGAATAGATGTGGTCATCGAATTGATCGGTGACTCACCCGTAGCAGAGGAAGTCATTCTGAAAGCGATGAGTGGGGGCAAGCCAGTAGTAACAGCAAATAAGGCCCTCCTGGCAAAGAAGGGAGAAAGAATATTTAAGGAAGCAGAGAAGAGGAGAGTGGGGATCTATTTTGAGGCGAGTGTTGGAGGTGGTATCCCGATCATCAAGGCCTTAAGGGAGGGCCTGGCAGCAAATAGGATCTCCTCCATCTTCGGCATCATCAATGGCACGGCGAACTACATTCTCTCTGGGATGAGCCACTATGGATCGAGTTTCAAGGAGGCCCTGAGGGATGCTCGGGCCAAGGGCTATGCGGAAAGGGATCCTTCTTTAGATGTAGAAGGGATAGACTCTGCCCATAAGTTGGCCATTCTCTCTGCCCTATCCTTCGGGGGTTTTGTAGACTTAAAAGATATCTATACCGAGGGGATTACCCAGATTACACCCAAGGACATCCAGTATGCTAAGGAGTTTGGCTATATCATTAAACTTTTGGCCATTGCCAAAGAGAGTGGAGGTTCTTTAGAGACCAGGGTTCATCCCACCATGATCCCCCAGGAGCACCTCTTAGCCGCAGTGGATGGGGCCTATAATGCCATCTATGTGAGAGGAGACCTCGTAGGGAGGAGTATGTTCTACGGAAGGGGAGCCGGAGGTTTTCCGGCAGCCAGTGCAGTCATCGCAGATATCATGGACCTGGTCAAATCAAAGGGCCAACCTCTACCTTTCGATTTCGGCAAAAGACCCTTAAGAATTAAGGATATGGGTGAGATTGAAACGAGATATTACATCAGATTTACCACTGTTGACCGACCGGGTGTCCTGGCTGCCATCTCCGGGATCCTGGCGAGACATAAGATCTCTATCGCCAGCGTCATCCAGAAGGAGAGGAGGGAGAGGGGTAAGGTGCCCATCGTCATGATGACCCATGAGGCCAAAGAGTCCTCAGTCCAGAAGGCTCTGAGAGAGATCGATAGATTAGAGGTAGTAAGGGCCAAGTCTCGCCTCATCCGGGTAGAAGGGGAACTCTAAAGACGCGAATAGAAAGCCTAAAATTAGGTAGAATGGTTGGATTAAATCCACCTTGTATACCAATCCAACTAATTTCCTCTAACTTCATATCCCTGTGAGGGAAAATAGTGAAGCAGGGAGTGATTGAGAGATACCGGGATTATCTACCGATAACAGAGAAGACCCCAGTTATCACTTTAGGTGAAGGGGATACCCCTTTAATCAAGGCTCAGAGTTTAAGTAGATCTTTAGGTCTGAAGGTCTATCTCAAGTATGAAGGGGTAAACCCTACCGGCTCCTTCAAGGATCGGGGGATGACGGTTGCCGTTTCTAAGGCAAAGGAGGAAGGGGCGAAAGCGGTGATGTGCGCCTCAACAGGAAATACCGCGGCCTCTGCTGCTTCCTATGCTGGCCGCGCCGGACTAGACTGTATCGTCTTGATTCCCAAGGGAGCCATCGCCTTAGGAAAACTGGCCCAGGCCTTGATGCATGGGGCAAGGGTAATCGCTATTGAAGGGAACTTCGATCAGGCCCTAAGACTTGCCCGGGAGATAACAGAGAGGTATCCCATAAAACTGGTCAACTCCCTAAACCCCTATCGCCTAGAAGGGCAGAAGACAGCGGCTTTTGAGATCTGCGATGCCCTAGGAAGGGCACCAGACTATCAGGCAATACCCGTAGGTAATGCCGGAAATATTACTGCCTACTGGAAGGGAT
>DLMW01000004.1:22453-22640 GCA_002478245.1 bacterium UBP18_UBA7526 | reverse complement strand
GGTCCCTATCCCCCCTTTACTAAATGGAATAGCGGTTCTGGCCTATTTCTTTTTGGCTACTGGGGTGGTGATGAAGGTCGTGGCTCTCTTTAAGGAGAAGCGAGTATGAAATGGTTAAGGATATATCGTACTGAAGTCTTGATCTTTTCTTTCCTTGTCTTGCTCTGTCTAATCGTTACTTCCCCTT
>DLMW01000004.1:16781-22440 GCA_002478245.1 bacterium UBP18_UBA7526 | reverse complement strand
CTGGCAGAGTCAATATTTACCTTTCTCCTAGCGATTGTAATCCTGTCCTTTGCCATTATAAAAAGCGGAAAAGAGAGGAGAAGTAAACGAGGTCTTTATGAAGAGTAGATTTTGGCTCACTCGGGCTTTGATTTTTTTCATCTTTCTCTTAATAACCATAGTTGCTACCTATCCCTTAATCTTTAAAATGAAAAGTCATGTCTATGGATATCCCGGTGATCCTTTGGGATTAATCTGGTTATTCTGGTGGCTGAAGTATACTGGAATAAACCATATTTCACCTCTATTCTGTTCCTTGCTGGCTGCTCCTTGGGGAGTAGACTACAGTCAGATAGAAATATATAAGGTATCAAATTTTTTTGCAAAGCACTTATCTCTTCTAACTAACGAGGTTTTTACCTACAATCTTATGATTCTAGCCAGTTTTTTATTAGCTCCCGTTACGATGTACTTTTTAGTGTACTATTTTACTCGTAATAAATTGGCCAGTATGGTTTCGGGTATTATTTACGGATTCTCCCCCTATCACTTTACCCAGGCCACGCAACACTTAGGTCTGGCTAGTATTCAATGGATGCCTTTATACCTACTCGGTCTTTTCCTTTTGAATGAGAAGAGGGAGTATAAGTATGCCCTTTTGACCCCCCTGACTTTTTCCCTGGTAGTCTTTACAGACTATCATCATACCTATTTCATGCTTACAATGACTACGGCATTTGTCTTATGGGGGATATGGCAGGTTTTTAGAAGGGGGAAGTTATCAAAAAACTTCCGATCATCACTTAAAACAGCGGGAGTAATTATGGTAGCAATAGTTGGTGCTTTAGCCCTTATTCTACCTTTTACTTATCACCCTTTCCAGAATATGTTTGTTACGTCTGGAAGATACGTTCGTCCCTTACGGGACCTTTTTGGCAATTGTGCTCGGCCATTGGGTTATCTATTACCTTCTCAGGATAATCCTTTCTTCGGTAGATTCACTGAACGGTTCATTAAAAATCCTTTGTATGGTGGCCATCCTACAGAGCATACTCTCTATCTGGGCTGGGTAGGGATTGTGCTTTCGATTGTTGCTATACGAAAGTGGCGAAGAGAGAATAGGAGGCTCCAGGCTGCAGGCCACAAGCCCCAGGCTATTAAGGATCAAGGATCCAGGATCCAAAAGGGAGTTTCCTTCTTTCTCTTTGCCGGGATTGTGGCTCTGATATTCTCTCATTCTCCTTATACTGAGATTGGGAGTTTTAGAATTCTCTTCCCTTCTTACCTTATGTATAAAATTGCTCCTATGTTTCGGGTTTACGCCCGATTTGGTATTGTGGTAATGCTCTGTGTGAGTGTTTTAGCGGGAATTGGCCTCGCCTCAATTTTAGAGAAGATAAAGAGTGCTAAAAAAAGAAGAACCTTCCTTATGGTAATACTCCTACTCGTTTTTATTGAGTTTGCTCCTACTCTTCCTGCGCCGATGGTTAATGCTGTTGATCCACCCCCAGTCTATGAGTGGCTTTCTAAACGGGAAGGAGATTTTATCATTGCTGAGTATCCCCTGGAGGATGATGTTGAATATCTATTCTGGCAGAGGATCCATCAGAAGAGACTGGTCAATGGTGCCCTACCTGGGACATACGCTGATGAAGTGAGAAAAGAGATTGTTGATATCTTGAAGCCAGAGACCCCAGGCATTCTGAGGTATCTGGGAGCAAAGTACATTATTTTTCATCCCGATAAATATCTGGAGAGTGAGGATGTTCCAGTAATTGGAGAGGTTCCCGATGTAAGCAAGCAAAAGGGTTTAAGGCTCGTTAAGACTTTTGCGGATGCCCAGGTTTATGAGGTGATAGCAGAGCCGCTTAGACCTAAGGTAGAGAATCGGGGAATGGGGCGAAGTCCATAGTCGGTAGATGGTTATGAAAGAATAGAAGATTTTAAAGGAGGAAGAATAGGATTTACTCCTTTAGGGAAATGGCTTCTGGAAAATAGTGAGGAGGGATCATTTATGAGAAGGATATTAGGTTTTGTTTTAATTCTGAGTATTTTAGTTGTAGGCGGATGTGTACGAAGGGAGGCGGTTATTCCCCCTGAGGCACCAGAGGTAGGAGCGTTAAAGCCCCTCACCAGGCCGGGGACTGCGGCCTTTAGGGGAGGAGAGAAATTAACTTTCTTGGTCAAGCTCTGGTTTATTCCTGCGGGAAAGGTGAGTATGGAGGTAAGGGAGATGAGCTATAAAGGCTACGAGGTCTATAGCCCCTTACTAACCATAAAGGCAGCCAAGTTATTTTCCTTTTTCTGCCCGGCAGAGGGGAATATCAGGTCCTATCTCGATGCCCAGAGATTATATACCCATCGTTATGAGGAGCACACCATAATGGGTCGTCATACTTATGAGCGCTTGACGGTCTATGACCAGAGGAATCGATTGGCAACCTATGATGACCCGGTTAAGGATAGAATGGGCAAGGTAGTAAGGATTGATAAGAAAAAAGTAAGGATTTTACCCCATACTCAGGATATGTTATCCGCCTTTTACTATATTAGGACCCAGGAATTGGAAGAGGGGAAGATTCTAACCATTAATGCCAATGAGCGATATAAGAATTATAGAGTGAAGATAAAGGTATTGAGGAAGGAGAAGGTTACCGTTCCCGCCGGAACCTTTCTCGCCTGGATAATAGAGCCGGTTTCTATAATGCGCATAGATAGAGAAGAGGAAGAGGAAAAGGGAAGAGGCCTTATCTATCTCAGTGCCGATGAAAGGAAACTACCGGTCTTAATGAAAGCCAGGGGAACAAGGTTAGGCTCGGTTACCGTTCGACTCATAGACATTCAATTATGACGCGCATCAACGCGAATAAAAGAATTCGCGAATATTCGCGTTTGAAGGAGGGATGAGATGGCTTATGTTTTGCTCTTTGCCTCTATATTCTTAGCAGTGGTTGGGCAGTTATTGCTGAAGAAGGGGATGTGGACGGTGGGGATTGTCTATTTTCACTTCTCCCATCTCTGGTCTACCTTCCTTAAGGTCTTTAGCAACTGGTATGTCATCTTTGGCTTTGTCTCCTTTGTCTTAAGCGCCCTCCTATGGTTGGCAGTATTATCTAGATTGGATGTTAGCAAGGTCTATCCCATGGTAGCGGTGGGCTATATTCTAGTTCTTTTAGCCTCCCGCTGGGGAATAATCGTTACCCAGGAGACAGTTTCTCCCATCAGATGGATTGGGGCATTGGTGATTTGTCTGGGAGTCTATTTGATTTCCCGTAGTTGAAGTAAAGTGGGGCTTACGGTGAAAAGATGGACAGAGAAGTTTGATTTTGAGAAATTAGAAGTCTATCAATTAGCCCTCTATGAGTTTCGCCAGAAAGGAAAGAGAATTACAAGTAATGGCGAATGATACCGTGAATCAGCCTCAATATCCAGCCAAAACTTTCTTCCCATTGAAACGTTGCCATAAAATATGAAATTTCTTTTTAGCTCTCACGGGGTGAACAGCGCCGAAGAAGGTGAGGAGCGGGTAAACTGTTAACTCCCGAACGAAGTGAGGGTGGCATGGTTAAGGCAGTCATTATCGCTGGGGGAAGAGGGGAGAGGTTCTGGCCCAAGTCAAGGATTAAGACCCCCAAACAGCTTTCGCCCATTGTCTCTAAGAGGAGTATGATCTATGAGACGGTAAAGAGAATAAGCCCTTTGGTTAAACCAAAAGATATCCTCGTTATTGCCCGAAAGGGATTGGGAGCAAGAATCAAAAAAGAACTTCCTAAAATCCCGCTTGAGAATATTATTTCTGAGCCCTTTGGTCGAGATACGGCAGCTGCGGTTGGCTTAGGAGCCATATTTGTAGAGAAGAGAGAGCCAGATAGCGTTATGATTATTCTTCCTTCTGATCACGTAGTCCGTGAACCAGAGAAGTTCTTGGAGACCTTAAAAGTAGCCATCAAGGCTGCCCAAGATACGGATAACTTAGTGACTATGGGAGTCAAGCCCACCCGGCCAGAGACGGGGTATGGATATATTGAAATTGGTTCACGGTTCACGGTTCACGGTTTACGGTCGGTTTATGAGGTAAAGGGGTTTATAGAGAAGCCGGATAGAAAAGAAGCATTAAGGTTTATGAAGAGTGGAAGATATCTTTGGAATAGTGGGATGTTTGTCTGGAGGACTTCTATTATTCTGGAGGCGATGAGAGAAGATATGCCTAAATTATATGAAGGACTTTTAGAGATTCAGAAGGCTTTAGGCACTAAAAGAGAGAGAAGCGTGATTGAAAAAATCTACAGAAAATTGGATAAAATATCCATAGATTATGGTATAATGGAGAAGGCGAAGAATGCCTTAGTAGTAAGAGCAGATTACCTGTGGGATGATGTGGGGAACTGGCAGGCCCTGGAAAGGATCCTACCCAAAGATAGAGAAGGGAATGTCACCAGAGGCGAAATCTGCTCAATAGACACTAAAGATTCTATCATCCTCTCAGACAAAGGGATGGTGGGAACCATTGGTATAAAAGACTTAATGGTCATCTCAACAGAGGATGCTACTCTAATCTGCCCCAAAGACAGGGCTCAGGAAGTGAAGGAACTGGTCCATAGAATAGGAAAGAATAAGAAATTGAAGAAGTATCTTGAGTAAGGTTTACGGGTGACGGTAAACCCCGCTCCTGCGTGCCGGGCGGGGTAAACAGCGAAGAAGATGAGGAGGGGGTAAGCGATGAAGAAGATTGAGTTTGGTACGGATGGCTGGAGGGGGGTGATCTCAGAGGACTTCACCTTTGAGAATGTCAAGATCGTCTCTCAGGCCCTGGCCGATTATCTTAAAAAAGAGAAGATCAGGGAAAGGGAGATCGTTATAGGCTATGATGCCCGCTTCCTATCCCAAGAGTATGCCCGTCTGGTGGCCTCTATCCTGGCCGGGAATGGGATAAGGATTATTTTGAGCGATCGCATCCAGCCTATCCCCTGCGTCTGCCTTGCCATAAAGGATAGAAGAGCAGCTGGGGGAGTAATGATTACCGCCAGCCACAACCCCTTTAAGTACAATGGAATAAAGTTTAAGGGAGAGTATGGGGGGAGTGTGGATGAGGCAACAACTGAGAAGATCGCAAGTCTCTTATATAAGAATAAACCGAAGGAGATGGATTTTGAGGAGGCAAGGAAGAAAGGACTCATCCAGATCATAGATCTTACCCCTCCCTACCTCCAGTTCCTGAAGTCTTTTGTAAATTTAGAGGCCATAAAGGAGGCACCCCTTAAGGTGATTGTTGACTCCATGCATGGTGCAGGGAAGGATTATATTGCTCGGGTCTTAGAAGGAGGGAGATGTCAGGTTATCACCATCCGGGAAGAGGAGAATCCCTCCTTCGGTGGCGTGAACCCCGAGCCCATTATCCAGAACTTAGGGGCCTTGAGAGACAGGATAAGAGAAGAGGGGGCGGATGTGGGGCTGGCTACGGATGGGGATGGGGACCGGCTGGGAGTGATGGATAGTGAAGGGAATTTCGTCAATCCCCATCAGGTCCTTTCCTTACTTACCCTTCATCTCATTGAGAGTAGGGGATGGTCAGGGGGGATAGTGAAGACCGTCTCCACTACTTCTTTATTGGATAAGATAGCAGAGAAGCATAAGAGAAAGATCTATAAGACTCCGGTAGGCTTTAAGTATATCTGCGAGT
>DLMW01000004.1:14076-16656 GCA_002478245.1 bacterium UBP18_UBA7526 | reverse complement strand
GCTTTAAGTATATCTGCGAGTTGATGAGAAGAGAGGATATCCTCATCGGAGGGGAGGAGTCGGGAGGGATCGGGTTTAAGAATCACATCCCGGATCGGGATGGCCCATTATCTGGTCTATTAATCCTGGAGATGATGATCCTAAAGAAGAAGCCCCTATCCCGGATTCGGAAGGAGATGGAGAAAGAGTTCGGCACTTACCTTTCTAAAAGGATGGATACTGAGTATCCTATAGATAAGAGGGATATTCTGATTCCTGCCTTAAGAAAAAAACCACCAAAAGAATTGGCCGCTATTAAGGTAAGGGAAATAGACGCCTCAGATGGGATAAAGTTCATTTTGGAGGACGATAGCTGGCTTTTGATAAGAACCTCAGGGACGGAGCCCATCATAAGGATCTATGCCGAATCGGATGAAGAAGGGAAGTTAGAGCGGATTATGAAAGCGGGAAAGGATCTGGCTTTTAGCATCAAACAGTAAACGATATATCCCGCAGTTTAAAGGTGAAAGGATGAGATATAAAGTAGCTCTCCGCAATGAGACCAGACACAGGCTGCGCACCAAGATAAAGAGGGCAGACATCGTGGTGGGTACCCCCTATTTCTATGACGAGGATACCATCGGTTACGTTTTGCAGCAGAGGGATTGGCCAAGTACTTCCCCAAATATAGGAAGGTTATCCTGGTCTTCTGATACTCTTTTACTTTTGCGGTAAACTGGTTACTTTGGAGCGAAAGATGTCCAGGGAACGCATCAGGAACTTTTCTATCATTGCCCATATCGATCATGGGAAGAGTACCTTGGCCGATAGACTGTTAGAATATACCGAGACCCTTCCCCTTAGGAAGATGAGGGAGAGGATACTGGATGAAATGGAACTGGAGAGGGAGAGGGGGATTACCATAAAGGCCAAGGCAGTGAGACTGAGGTATAAGGATTATATCCTAAATCTCATAGATACCCCAGGCCATGTGGACTTCTCCTATGAGGTCTCCCGAGCATTGGCTGCCTGCGAGGGGGTCTTATTGGTCATCGATGCCAGCCAGGGGATTCAGGCCCAGACCTTAGCCAATGCCTACTTAGCAAAGGAGGCGGATCTGGCCATCATCCCCATCATAAATAAGATCGATCTTCCCAATGCCCGGCCAGATGAAGTGAAGAGACAGATAAGGGATGTCTTAGGATTGGAGGACCCTATCCTTACCAGCGCTAAGAAAGGGATCGGGACAGAGGATGTCTTAGAGGCGATAGTGGAAAAGATCCCTCCCCCAAGGGGAGAGATCAATAGGCCTCTCAAGGCCCTGATCTTCGACTCCATCTATGATCCCTATAGGGGGGTGGTGGTCTATATCAGGGTCGTTCAAGGTTCCATCAGACCAAGGGAAAGAATAAGGCTTATGAGGACGGGAAGGGATTTTGAGGTAAGCGAGGTAGGGATCTTCTCTCCCGAGATGAGAAGAGTAGATGGGCTTTCTACAGGTGAAGTAGGATACCTAATGGCGAATATAAGGAACCTGCGAGATGCCAAGGTGGGGGATACCATTACCAGTGCTTTAAATCCTGCCCTAGAGCCCCTTCCCGGATATAAGGAGGTGAAGCCCTTTGTCTTTGCCAGCCTCTATCCGGCAACGAGTGGGGATTTTGGACACTTAAGGGATGCTTTAGAGAAGTTCCAACTGAATGACGCCTCCTTCCGTTATATAGAGGAGAGCTCCCCTACCCTGGGCCTTGGTTTCAGATGCGGATTCCTGGGCCTCTTACATATGGAGATCGTCCAAGAGAGGCTGGAGAGGGAGTATGATCTGGATCTGGTAACTACCGCACCCAGCGTGGTCTATAGAGTGGTCCTCAAAGAGGGTGAGATTAAGAGAGTAGAGAATCCCGCCAAACTCCCTCCCTTGGGCGAGATAGAGGAGATCCAAGAACCATATATTAAGGCGATTATCATCACTCCCAGCCAATACTTGGGGCCGGTTATGCAGTTAGTTCAAGGGAGAAGGGGGATATATAAGGATACCAAGTATCTTGACCCCAGTACCGCCTCTTTAACCTATGAGCTCCCTTTATCTGAGGTGATCCTCGACTTCTATGACAGGTTAAAGTCTGTCTCCCGGGGCTATGCCTCCTTTGACTATGAGCATATCGGTTATCGAAAGACGGATTCGGTCAAGGTCGATATTTTATTAAATAATGAGAAGGTGGAAGGGTTATCCTTTATTACCCATAGGGAGAAGGCCTACCACAGGGCAAGGGAGTTGGTGACCAGATTAAAGGAGGTTATTCCCCAGCACCTCTTTCCGGTTGCTATTCAGGGAGCGATAGGAAAGAGGGTTATTGCCCGGGAGACGGTCAAGGCCTTAAGAAAGGATGTCACTGCACCTCTCTATGGAGGGGATGTTACCCGGAAGAGGAAGCTTTTGGAGAAGCAGAAGAGGGGAAAGAAGAGGATGAAAGAGATCGGAAAGGTCTCCCTCCCCCAGGAGGCCTTCTTGAGCATCTTGAAGGTGGAGTAAACTGTGGAGGCTTAAGATACATAGGTAACACCTGTGGTATAATTAGTGGTGATACCGATGATTAGGGG
>DLMW01000004.1:9855-13830 GCA_002478245.1 bacterium UBP18_UBA7526 | reverse complement strand
AGTGTTACCTATGTGGTCAGCGAGCACAGCCTCTTGACTTTTTATGAAAAAAGGATATAATAATAGATACACGCGGACTGGAAGGCAGAGCTGGGATAGAACAGGACACGAATAAATTCGCATTTAAGGAGGTGTTCTATGGCCATTAAACCACTAGGAGATAGAGTCCTGGTAAAACCTTTAGAGCCAAAGGAAGTGAAGAAGGGAGGGATTATTATCCCTGATACCGCAAAGGAGAAGCCCCAGGAAGGAAAGGTGATTGAGGTAGGAAAGGGAAGGATGCTTGAGGATGGAAAGATAGTCCCCTTAGAGGTAAAGAAGGGGGATAGGATCCTTTACAGTAAGTATGGGGGTACAGAGATAAAGTTAGAGGGTGAGGAATATCTTATCTTGAAGGAAGAGGATATTCTGGCAATCATAAAGTGACTACGTAAGCGAGGAGGTGCAAGATGGCAAAGCAGATAAGTTTTAGTGAAGAGGCAAGACATTCCCTATTAAAGGGGATAGATACCTTGGCAGAAGCAGTGAGAGTGACCCTAGGACCAAAGGGAAGGAACGTCTGTCTGGATAAGAAGTTCGGTGCTCCAACCATAACCAAGGACGGAGTTACCGTAGCCAAGGAGATTGAGCTTGAGGAGCCCTATGAGAATATGGGGGCCCAGATGGTGAAGGAGGTGGCTAGCAAAACAAGTGAAGTAGCGGGCGATGGAACGACTACCGCTACCATCCTGGCCCAGGCCATATTCAGGGAAGGCCTGAAGAATGTTACCGCGGGTGCTGACGCAATGGCCCTGAGAAGGGGAGTGGAGAAGGCGGTGAAGAGAGTGGTTGAGGAATTAAGGAAACTCAGTAAGCCCACTAAGGAGAAGACCAGGATCGCTCAGGTGGCGACCATCGCTGCCAATAACGATTCTGCTATCGGGGAACTCATCGCCGAGGCCATGGAGAAGGTGGGCAAGGACGGAGTGATTACGGTTGAGGAAGGAAAGGGAGCGGCCACAGAATTAAAAGTTGTGGAGGGGATGCAGTTTGATAGAGGCTATCTCTCCCCCTACTTCATTACCGATGCCGAAAGGATGGAGGCGGTCTTAGAAGAGCCCTACATCCTCATCTATGAGAAGAAGATCTCGACCGTAAAGGATATGCTTCCTCTCTTAGAGAGGATCGCGGGATTGGGAAAGCCCTTTCTAGTCATTGCTGAAGAAGTAGAGGGGGAAGCCCTGGCTACCCTGGTGGTGAATAAGTTAAGAGGAACCTTCTCCTGTGCCGCGGTGAAGGCCCCGGGTTTTGGGGACAGGCGAAAGGCCATGCTTGAGGATGTCGCCATCCTCACGGGAGGGAAGGCCATCACTGAGGACCTAGGGATAACCTTGGAGAATGTTAAGGTAGAGGATCTGGGTGAGGCTAAGAGAGTGACCATCGATAAGGAGAATACCACCATTGTTCAGGGGGCAGGAGAGAAAGAGGCCATCAAGGGTAGAATAGCCCAGATTAAGCGAGAGATCGAGACCAGTGACTCTGACTACGATAAAGAGAAACTTCAGGAGAGATTGGCCAAGATCGCTGGGGGAGTGGCGGTAATCAATGTGGGAGCCTCTACAGAAGTGGAGATGAAGGAGAGAAAGTCCCTGGTTGAGGATGCCCTGCATGCTACACGGGCGGCGGTAGAGGAAGGGATCGTTCCTGGGGGAGGGGTCGCCCTTCTGAGGTGCATACCGGCTCTCGATGAACTAAAATTAGTAGGGGATGAGAGAATAGGGGTGAGCATTGTTAAGAGAGCCTTAGAGGAACCCATCCGCCAGATTGTGAGTAATGCTGGGCAGGAGGGCTCCATCGTTGTCCAGAAAGTGAAGGAGGAGAAGACGAATGTGGGATACGACGTGGTTGCCGATGGGTATCGGGATATGCTCCAGGCTGGGGTGATCGATCCAACAAAGGTAACCCGAACCGCTTTGGAGAATGCTTCCAGTATCGCTGCTCTTCTAATCACCACTGAGGCCCTGGTAACCGATATACCGGAGAAGAAGGAGACCCCATCCCTGCCTCCCGGAGGAATGCCTCCCTACTGAGGTAAGTAAAAAGCGTAGCGAGTAAAAGGAGCCAAGTCCCGCATTTGCGAAGCATAGTGCGGGAGGGAAGAAAAGAGCCCCGATTATTCGGGGCTCTTTTTACTGAGCAAAACTTGCTCGATCCGCCTTCCCAAGTACTTTGTACGACGGAGAGGCTGCGCACAATCCTATTAGCTTTTTAGACTTTTGCTTTTTGAAGAGCCCTATGCTAAACTATGTTAGAGCCCCCAATATTATCTTTGCTTCTATAATAGATTCCAGAGGAATCCAGACTTCCCGGCAACCGACTTCATGTGCCGGAAGCCAGAGAAGAGGGCAAAGGAGAAAGGCTCGAGTCTTGCTGAGGCTTGGACGAATATGAAGGAAGAAGAGGAATAAGCTCTTTTTACTAAAAGGCCCTAGTCTGGGGCCCTTTTCTTTTTAATAAATATCTTACCAGGAATAGGGATCGAACTCTGAGGGTGGGATGTAGAGGATATTGGTATGGCCCTTGCACAGTAACTCAGCATTCACATTCTTCTTCTCCAACATAGACCACAGCGAGCATCCTTCCATACTTATCCGTTGATCTTTCATCATCTACATCGAGTTAGATTGTCTTATCCTTCTATAGATTTTTCAAAAATTCTTTTACCTTCTCTCCTCCCGGCTCATCCCTTCCCCCGTCTGCCATGCCTTATCTCTGTGGCATCGATGCCCACCAGCCTTTAGAGCCATTCTGAAGCACAACCTCTATGGTATCACCATCCACGACATAATCGCAGTAGGCCCTTATCAGTCCTGCTTTCTGCCTCTTAACCACTGGCTTAGCCAGGGTTGGGGGAGATATCTTCTTCTCCGGCACTGGGAGAATGGGCGGCTCCTCTCTTCTTTCCTCTTTTTTTCTCCCCTATCTTAAAGACCCTCTTGAGATATGGAGCGAGGAATTTCTCTATCCTCTTTTCCTTGTCAATTATTTCTTTGTTTTCGAAAAGGAATATGTTAGAATTGAAATCGGGAGGAAGGGATGAAGGTCTTTGTGGGAACCAGTGGCTGGTATTATGGATGGAACCTCAAGAAGAGCTTTGATTGGTTTAAGGAAAACTCAGGGCTAAATGCTATAGAACTCAACGCCAGCTTCTACAGGTTCCCTTTTCCCAATCAGGTCAAGGGCTGGGCAGAGAAGGGAACCGAACTCCGCTGGTCAATTAAGGTGAATAGGCTCATCACCCATGTCTTCAAGTTTAGCGAAAGGGGTCTCTCCACCTGGAAGAAGTTTCAAGAATTGTTCTCTCCTCTGGATAAATCGATAGACTTCTACCTCTTTCAGCTCCCCCCTAACTATACCCCAAAGGTAGCCCCGGGATTAGAGGAATTTATTGAGGAAACAGGACTAAAAGAGAGGTTCGCCTTAGAGGTAAGAAACATTAAATGGTATGATGAAGAATGGATTGACTGGGCAAGGGATTTAGGGATTACCTGGGTGAGTGTGGATTCTCCAGACTTTCCCTTGGATATCTACAATACCAGTGGACTAATCTATGAGCGTCTCCATGGAAGATATGCCTGGTACTCTCACGATTATACGGATGAGGAACTGAAGGATATGGCGAGAAGGGTTAAGGAGAAGAAGCCCAAAGCAATATATGCCTTCTTCAATAACAACACCAATATGCTGAGGAATGCCCAGAGAGCACTTGCAATTCTAAAGAGCCTTTAAAATAAGCGTTTCCTGTTAGAGCCTCAAGATTTTTTGGGGCTTTTTTCTTTGAGGGTAAAAAGTGAAAAAAGGGCTTGCCCCGTTAGAGATTCTGTGATATCATTTATTTAGAGGTATCGGAATTTCAATAAATTCCGATACTGAGGATTAGGGGGTCTGGGGGAAAGAATCTGCTTCCCCCCAGGGGGTGACAGGGAGGCAAAGCAT
>DLMW01000004.1:3830-9685 GCA_002478245.1 bacterium UBP18_UBA7526 | reverse complement strand
AACCCCGAAGGGGTTATCTTGTAGAGATTTTACCGAGCTCCTAATCTTCTTAATCTGATGAAAATAGTTTCTCATGGGTCTTGCAAATAGACTTATTTTCTGATAGAGTAGAAGGAGGGAATAAGGAGTAAGAGAATGGTTGAGCATGCCCACTTCGTCCATCTCCATGTCCACACCGAGTATAGCCTCTTGGATGGTGCCTGTCGCCTGAAAGATCTGGTTAGAGCCGCCCATGATTTTAGGATGCCTGCTTTAGCCATCACGGATCATGGGAATATGTTCGGGGCCATCGACTTCTATCGAATGGCCATGGCGCGCGGAATAAAACCCATCATCGGTTGCGAGGTCTACGTCGCCCCCAAGTCGCGGTTTGAGAAGTCATTGAGCCAGACGAAGGAGGCCTCCTACCATCTGGTACTCTTAGTGAAGGACGAGATAGGATATAGGAATCTATTGAAGTTAGCCTCTATCGCTTACTTAGAGGGCTTCTACTATAAACCAAGGGTGGACAAGGAGGCCTTGGCCCAATATCACGAAGGGCTAATCGCTCTCTCTGGCTGTCTGAAGAGTGAGATCCCCATCCTCATTCTGGATAATAGGATAGAAGAAGCAAGGAGAGTAGCCCAAGAGTTCCAAGATATATTTGGGAAAGAGAACTTTTTCTTAGAGCTCCATGATCAGGGAATAGAGGAGCAGAAGCGGGTGAATAAGGAACTGATCTCCATGGGAAGGGAAATGGGGATCGGTCTGGTGGCCACTAATGACTGCCACTATATCAGAAGACAAGATGCCCCGGCCCACGATATCCTGTTATCCATCCAGACAGCAACCACTATCGATGATCCTGACCGGCTCAAGTTTTCCACAGAGGAGTTCTATCTCAAGTCTCCCCAGGAGATGGGCGAACTCTTCCACCATGTACCAGAGGCCATTACCAATACCATTCACATCGCAGAGAGATGCAACCTGGAACTTAGGTTTGGGGAGACCCATCTCCCCCACTATCGACCTCCGGAGGGCTATACTTTGGATGACTACCTAGCCCAGCTCTGCCACAGAGGGCTAGAGGAGAGGTATCCCCACCTCACACCAGAGATAGAAGAGAGGCTAAAACACGAATTGAAGATCATCAGGGATACGGGATACGCCTCCTACTTCTTGATCGTCTGGGACTTTATCCAGTTTGCCAAGAGCAGAGGGATTGCGGTTGGCCCGGGAAGGGGTTCTGCTCCTGGGAGCCTGGTGGCCTATTCCTTAGGCATTACCAGTCTCGACCCCCTGAAGCATGGCCTCCTCTTCGAACGTTTCTTGAACCCGGAGAGGGTAACCATGCCCGATATCGACATTGACTTCGCTGATGATCGGAGGGATGAGGTCATCGACTATGTAATAAGGAAGTATGGAAAGGAGAATGTGGCCCAGATCGTCACCTTCGGCACCATGAAGGCCCGGGCGGTGGTAAGGGATGTGGGGAGGAGCCTGAAGCTCTCCTATTCTGAGGTGGATAGGATCGCCAAGCTCATTCCTCCTGAGATAGGCATGACCATTGAGCAAGCCTTAAAAACAGTTCCCGAGCTAATGGAACTTACCAAAAGGAATGAGAAGGTGAAGAGAATAGTCGATATCGCCAAATCCCTGGAAGGTCTGGTGCGCCACGCCTCCACCCATGCCGCTGGAGTGGTGATTTCTAAAGAACCCTTGACAAACTATCTCCCCCTCTTCAAGGGAGCCCGGGATGAGATCGCCACCCAGTATGCCATGGGCCCCTTAGAGGCCATTGGATTACTTAAGATGGACTTTTTGGGCCTGCGCAACCTCACGGTCATGGGCAATA
This sequence comes from bacterium UBP18_UBA7526, assembly GCA_002478245.1. GTDB lineage: Bacteria > UBP18 > UBA7526 > UBA7526 > UBA7526 > UBA7526. Next base: position 7,851 of record DLMW01000004.1, on the reverse strand, counting down.
CCCTGAAGATTCTGAAGGAGAAAGAGAATATCGATATCGATATGAGTAAGATCCCCCTAGATGATGAGAAGACCTTCGATCTCTTAAGGAAGGCCCATACGGTTGGCGTATTTCAGATAGAATCGAGTGGGATGAGGGACCTATTGAAGAAGCTCAAGCCCGGGGAATTCTCGGATATTATCGCTCTTATCGCCTTATATCGGCCGGGTCCTATGGGAAGTGGCATGGCGGATGACTTCATCAGAAGGAAGCATGGCCTCATTCCCATCGGGTATCTCCATCCCAACTTAGAACCGATCCTGAAGGATACCTATGGAGTCATCCTGTATCAGGAGCAGGTGATGCGCATCGCCAGCGACCTGGCGGGCTTTACTATGGCTAAGGCAGATCTCTTAAGGCAGGCCATGGGGAAGAAGATCTCTGTGCTTCTGGATCGGCAGAGAAAGGAGTTTGTAGAAGGAGCGGTGAAGAATGGAGTAGCCAAAAATATCGCAGATCGGATATTCGACCTCATCTCCCACTTTTCCGGCTATGGTTTCAATAAATCTCATTCCAGCGCCTACGCCCTTATCTCCTATCAGACCGCCTACCTAAAGGCCAACTATCCGCTATATTACATGGCGGCCCTTCTCACCAGCGAGATGAACAACACTGATAAGCTTATTAAGTATATTGAAGAGGCGAAGGGGATGGGGATCGAGATCCTTCCCCCGGATATCAATGAGAGCCTGGGAGATTTTATCGTAGTGGGGAGTAAGATTGGATTTGGCCTGGCGGCAGTGAAGAATGTGGGTTCGGGAGCCATTAATTCTATGATTAAGATACGAAAGAGAATAGGGAAGTTCCGCTCCCTATACCATTTCTGTGAGGAGGTGGATACCAGGCTCCTCAATAGAAGGGCAATAGAAAGCCTCATAAAGTGCGGGGCCTTTGATTCCTTAGGGGCAAAGCGCTCCCAGCTCATGGCCGTTCTGGATGAGGCCCTGGAGCGAGCGGGTGTGAGACAGAGGGAGCGCGCCCGGGGGCAGACCTCCTTTTTAGAGATCTTAGAAGGGGCAAAAGAGACCGGTTATCTTCCAGATATAGAAGAGTGGCCGGAGAATAAGCTCCTAGCCTTTGAGAAGGAGGTCCTGGGATTCTACGTCTCAGGCCACCCCTTAGCCAGGTTCTCTCAGATTCTGGAGAGGTATACCACGACCACCGCCAAATTGGGGGAGCTTGCTGAGGGAAGTGAGGTTACTTTAGGGGGGATAATAATCACTTTGAGGCCCATCACGACCAGGAATGGGAAGCGCATGGCCTTTGCTGGCTTAGAGGATCTGAAAGGAATGGTGGAGGTCATCGTCTTTCCTGATGTCTATAATCAGGAGGCTTCTCTGGTGAAGAAAGAGAGCATGGTCATTATTAAGGGAAGGGTGGATAGGAGCGGAGAGACGGCCAAGGTCATTGTCTCTCACATCCTCCCCTTAGAAGAGGCAGAGGAGCTCTTAACGAAAACGGTTCATATTAATATGACCACTACGGGATTGGAAGGGGAGATGCTCATTCCCTTAAAGAGGATCCTACTTGCCCATCCGGGGGAGGCCAGGGTCTATCTCCATCTCCGGACCGCCCATCATGGGGAGGCGGTGATAAGCCCTAGCTCTGGGATTAAGGTGAAGGCAACCCCAGAACTCAAGAGGGAGATTGAAGAGCTACTGGGAGAAGGGACTATCTACTACAGCCCTTGACGGAACCCACGCAGTATAGTATAATTGTTGAAGGGGGATTTTACCCCTTCATAATTAAAATCAAGGTAAGGAGGTAAAAGGAGATGCCATTAGTGACTACGAAGGAGATATTGAAGAAAGCCCAGGCAGGAGGGTATGCGGTGGGAGGATTCAATGCCAATAACCTAGAGATCGTCCAGGCCATCATCGAGACTGCAGAAGAGGAGAGAGCCCCAGTGATCCTGCAGGCCTCTCAGGGAGCGATAGAGTATGCGGGTTTGGAATATATTGTGGCCATGGTGAAGACTGCAGCAGAGAAGGCTACGGTTCCCGTGGCTTTACATCTAGATCACGGAACAGACTATCTACAGAATATCAAGTGCCTGAGGGCCGGCTTCACCTCCCTTATGTTTGATGGCTCGAAGCTACCCTTTGATGAGAACGTGGCTCTGACCAGGAAGGTCTGCGAGATGGCCCATGTGGTGGGCATACCAGTAGAAGGGGAGATAGGCCAGATTGGGAAGGCAGGGGGGGATGAGCCAGGGGTGGCCATCGAGAAGGCAAAGGAGTTCTATGCCAAGCCAGATGAAGCCCAGAGGTTCGTGGAATTGACTGGCGTGGACTCTCTGGCAGCAGCAGTGGGAACGATCCATGGCTGCCGCACCCCCTTCGCCAAATTGGACATCCCCCGGATAGAGAAGATCCGGGAATTAACCAAGGTTCCCCTGGTATTACATGGAGCCAGTGGCTGTAATGACGAGGAGATCAAGAAGGGGATCGCTAGTGGGATATCCAAGATAAATATCGATACCCTGATAAGGATGGCCTTTGTCAAGAAAACGAGAGAAGTCTTGAAAGAGAAGCCGGATGAGATCGATCCCAGAAAGGTCCTGGGACCAGCGAAGGAAGCGGCCAAGGAAGTAATCAGGGATAGGATGAGACTCTTCGGTTGTAGCGGCAAAGCCTAAAACGGAATCAACGCGAATAAAGAAATTCGCGGTGATTTGCGTCTCGGGCCCTTAGCTCAGCGGTTAGAGCAACGGACTCATAATCCGTCGGTCGAAGGTTCGAATCCTTCAGGGCCCACCACAAACGCGAATCATCGCAAAGAAATTCGCGTCCAGAGGAGGGAGAATATGGCAAAGAGGATTGGAATACTGACTGGAGGAGGGGACTGCCCGGGACTAAACCCGGCCATAAGAGGGGTTGTAGCAAGAGCCTTAGATTATGGTTTTGAGGTCATAGGGATACTGGAAGGGTATAAGGGTCTTATTGAAGGGAAGAGCCGGCCTTTGAGATTAGAGGATGTGGAGGAGATTGCGGGAAGAGGGGGAACCATATTGGGGACCTCGCGGGTCAATCCCTTCAAGGAGAAAAGAGGCCTAGAGAGGTCATTAGAGAATATTAAGAAACTTAAACTCGCTGGACTCATCACCATGGGTGGTGAGGATACCTTAGGAGTGGCGAATAAATTATATGAGGAATATAAGGTAAAGGTAGTGGGCGTCCCCAAGACCATGGATAATGACTTATCTGCTACAGACTATACCTTTGGCTTCGATACCTCAGTGACCATCGCTGTCGATGCCGCAGAGAGGCTCAGGGATACGGGAAGAAGTCACAGAAGGATAATGATTCTAGAGGTCATGGGGAGGCATGCTGGTTGGGTAGCGCTCTTCACGGGCATGGCTTCTGGGGCGGACTGGATTCTCATCCCAGAAGAGAAGGTAGATATTGAGAGGATGTGCCGACATTTAAAGAAGGTCCATAAGAGGAAGAACTATGCCTTAGTAGTGGCCTCTGAGGGGATAAAGATCCCGGGAGTGAAGGTGGGGAGGGAGGAACTGGACCAATTCGGCCATATGATCTTAAGGAAGAGAGGGGTGGGAGAGGATCTGGCAAAAGCAATTGAAGAAGAGACAGGCATCGAGACCCGGGCAGCGGTCATCGGTCACATCCAGAGGGGAGGAGCCCCTACCCTATTCGATAGGATGCTGGGAACGAGATGTGGAGTGAGAGCTGCAGATTTAGCGGCCAAGAAGAGGTTTGGAAGGATGGTTGCCCTAAAGGGAAATGAGATCATCGATGTCCCATTAGGAAGAGCAGTAGCAAAACTGAAGACCGTAGATAAGAGGTGGCAGAATCTAGCAAAAGTCTTCTTCAAATAAAACGAAACTACACGAACTGTAAAGCAAAAACGGAAGTAATTAAGATAATAAAAAGACGTGCCTGCCCCGCAGCCCGAAAGGCTTTACGAGAATCGTGGCGAATAAAATTTTAGAAATAGAGACTCTTTATTGGAAGCGAGGCAA
>DLMW01000004.1:3395-3609 GCA_002478245.1 bacterium UBP18_UBA7526 | reverse complement strand
GAGGCAATTTATGTGCGATCGCACCTATTTTGCCTCATTCTGGAGAATCGTACCTTGCTGTTTGACAAGATTAGTCCACTATGCTATTCTATAAGCAGGAGTGAAAGTGGTGGAACCCCGCACTCCTTTTCGGTCGCGGGGCAAGTTGGTAGACGCATCCCGACAAGATATCCCCTTCGGGGATACTTCCCTAGGGGTTATCACCCCTCTGGCG
>DLMW01000004.1:0-3168 GCA_002478245.1 bacterium UBP18_UBA7526 | reverse complement strand
GTATCGGAATTATTGAAATTCCGATACCTTAAAATATGCCGAAGTGGTCCTGCCCCTTACAAAATGGGTGGGATAAATCCCCTGGCATTTTACTTAAGGGGAGGGCAAGTGGCGGAACAGGTATACGCGTAGGTCTCAAAAACCTATGGAGGTGACTCTATGTGGGTTCGATTCCCACCTTGCCCACCAATTACTAATATGTGGGTTTGATTCTTTACCCCGTTTTACGGAGCCCCGTAGAGAGTTACGGGGCGAAGTAATTTACGGGTCCTCCTTCGGCACCAATTTTTATCGGGATGGGGCTTTAAAACCCATGTCGGTTTGACTCCGACCTCTGGCACCAAATTTTTAGGGGGAGATTTGATTAAGCAGCCATTTAGAAAACTTATTCTTTTCCTGGTCCTTCTTTTCCTCCTCTTTCTGATCCCTACCTCCAGATTAAGACCCACTGATGGAGTAACTGGCCTGCCCGCAGAAGGATATAGAATAAAGGTTCCCTTGACTGCCTATATCCTTGAGCCCCTTGTGGGAACCTCTCAGTACTTCTGGCGCTTTATAGACTTCAGGTTCCAGGCCCTCTCCTGGCTGGCCTGGGTAATCCTTCTCTATTTTTTCCTAGGTTTAAGAAAGAAAGCTAATATTTTCCAAAGGATAAAGGGTCTATTTAAGGTTCTTATATCTTTTGTTCTGGTCTGCTTTTTTATTGCCTTAACACCTCTACCAAAGTATAGCCTGCAACCAGAGAGCCTGGAAGAAATCTTAGTCGATCTCCACAGTCATACCACCTATTCCCATGAGGGGATCGCTACCCCGGAGCAAAATATAAGGTGGCATTTAGACCACGGCTTTCATGCCTGGGCGATCACCGACCATCCCCGGACATTGAAAGGAGCGAGAGAGGCAAAGGAAGAAGCTAAAGAAAAGTATCCCCAAGCAGTAATCATTACCGGGCAGGAGGTAAAGTGCTATAAAGGAAAAGGGGGAGAAAATTTTCTCCTTTTAGGGATTGATGAAGTGGTAGATGAAAGGAAGTACGGTAGGGAGATTGCTAGGATTACCGATTTTGTTCATGAAAAATACAAAGGAGCGGTCATCGTTCCCCATTGGTGGCGAAAAAGATTCCATACCTTAGAAGAACTGACTAATTCCGGAGTGGATGGGTTCGAGATCTATACCACTTGCGTTCTGGGACCCAAGGAATCCATACGAGAGGCGATCAGGGATGCCTGTAGAGAAAATAATCTCATCATGCTCGGGGCAAGCAACTGGCATGGCTGGGGAAGCGCTTCTTGCATCTGGACATCAATCCACATAGGGGACTGGCCCAATCTGAGTAGGGAAGAGAAGGAAGAGGCAATACTCGATGCTCTACGCCATAGAAAAACGAATCAATTCAAAGTAATCGTCTATGATAGAATCGAGCCTCGGAATGAGGTAAGGTATCTCTTCGAGCCCTTTGTTGGAGCATTCTACTACTTCTCCGGTTTAGATGATTTCCAACTTTTATCCTGGATTATTTGGTCAATTATCTTCTATTCCCTTCTCTGTCTCATTAAGATAAAGCCCGTCATTTTAAACCTTATGGTAATAGGGATGGCCCTCCTTTTCTTTTCTCGGGGGATGATATTCTTGAGTCTCTGGGTTCGTTACCTGGAGTATAATGAAATCCTCCTTGCTTTAGGAAACATTCTCTTATTTTTCGGAGCCTTACTTTTGATAATAGGTATCCTTCCTCTTGTCCATAAGAAGTTACAAGTAAAGAGTAACAAGTAAAAATTGAAAACTGTTTTTTGTTTACCGATTCCTGAAATAGCCCTTGGTGATTAGTTATTACTTTTCTCCTTTCACTTTGCCTTGTTAATTGCTAATTTTTCATTGGTGAATAGAATGAAGTTTGGGGCTCATATCTCCATCGCTGGTAAGATATATCAAGTGGCAGAGAGGGCAAAAAAGATAGGTTGTAACACTGCCCAGATCTTCTCGCGAAACCCAAGAGGATGGCAACTGAAAGAACTTTCTTCCCAGGAGGTGAAGAGACTAGAAGAAGAGCTAAGAAGATTTGACATCCATCCCCTGATCATCCATATGCCCTATCTTCCCAATCTTGCTTCTTCCCAAATTGGATTATATCTTAAATCAGTAAATGCCTTGGAAGAAGACTTAAAGAGGTCCCAGGTCCTGGGGGCACCCTATCTTGTTACCCATATCGGAAGCTTTGGGGGATCCAGTAGAGAAGAGGGATTGGAGAGAGTGATTGAGGGGGTGAATACTGCTTTTAAGAGAGCCAAGAACGAGGTCATGCTTTTACTAGAGAATACTGCTGGAGGGGGAAGGGAGCTGGGCAGTAGATTTGAAGAGATTAGAGAGATCATTGAAAGTATCAAAGAGAAGGAGAGGATCGGGGTCTGTCTCGATACCTGTCATGGCTTTGTCAGTGGATACGATTTTAGGACGAAGAAGGCGGTCTCTGAAACCCTAAGATTATTCGATGATTTAATCGGTTTAGAAAGATTAAAGGTTATCCATGCCAATGATTCCAAGTCTCCCCTTGGTTCCCATATCGATCGCCACTGGCACATTGGGGAGGGATATATCGGGGAGGAAGGCTTTAGGGCCCTACTTCATCATCCCGCGATAAGGAATCTACCAGTCATCATTGAGACCCCCTTCAAAGAACCAGGAGATGATTTAAAGAACCTATCGACTCTACGAAGATTAACTAAATAATTGCAAAAGTCTGGATAATGTATTACAATAATGGTTGCCAAGGAGGTCGAAATGCCAAAGAGGAAGGTAGAGAAGATTCTGGAGAGGACAAGGGAGAGTTTAATTAAGGATGTAGAGGAAGCGAAGAAGAGACTGGCAGAATTCCGGGAAAAGACCCGCGCCTTAGCCAGAAGAGCGAAGGAGGGGGCGGTAAAGACAGCCCAGATTAGTAGATTAAGATTAGAGATCGTTCCCTTAACGCAAAAAAGGGATAGGAAATTGAAGGAACTGGGAAAGAAGGCCTATTCCCTAATTAAGACGGGAAGGATCTCAATAAAAGGCTTGGAGTCTCTGACTGAAGAGATAAGAGATCTAGGGGCAAAGATTCGAGGGAAGGAGAAGGAGATTAAAAAAATCAAGAAAGCGAAATAAAAAGGAAAGGCCGGCCTTTTTTTCTCAATC
>DLMW01000021.1:7056-16767 GCA_002478245.1 bacterium UBP18_UBA7526 | reverse complement strand
GACGCTGCCTTAGAGGATAGGGAGCGGATAAGGGAGGCTTTAGCGGAGGCAGACATCGTCTTCATCGGCGCTGGGTTGGGAGGGGGGACGGGAACTGGTGCTGCCCCAATCGTTGCCCAGGTCTCGGCCACCCTGGGTGCCCTAACCATCGCTGTGGTTACCCTTCCCTTTATCTTTGAGGGGAGGAAGAGGGCCCTTGTGGCCGAGGCCGGACTTAAGGAACTTTCGCCCAAGGTGGATATTTTGATCACCATCCCCAATCAGAGATTGATCGACCTAGCGAAGAAGGGGGATTCCATTATGGAGGCCTTCCGGCCGGCAGATGACATCCTCTATCAGGCCGTAGCCTCCCTCTCAGACCTGGTGAGCCTTCCCGGTTTGGTCAATGTGGACTTCGCTGATATCAGAGCGGTCATGGAATCTAAGGGAGAGGCCCTTTTGGGGTTTGGAGAGGCAAAAGGAGAGAAGAGAGCCCTGGAGGCTACGCGGCTGGCCCTGGCCCACCCCCTCTTGGAGGAAAGATCCATTAAGGGAGCCAGGGGCGCCTTGGTCAACATCACCGGACCTCGGGACCTTACCCTGGAAGAAGTAAACGAGGTGATGAGTATTGTCCATAAGGAAGCAGATGATGATGCCCAGATCATCTTTGGGGCAGGGATAGATGAAAGGCTCGCGGACCTCTTGAAGGTAACCATAGTGGCTACGGGCCTGGAAGAGAAGAGAGAAGCTAAGAGAGTAGAGCTTGAGACCCTTATTCCTGAAAAGAGAGGCATCCTAGTAGGAAAGGAGTATCTGGACATCCCCACCTTCCTAAGAAAGAAGTAAGAAAAAAGTTACCCCAAAGGGGCCCTTGGATTCAAGGGCCCCTCTTTTTTGTTTGCATTTTATAGATTTCTGTTATATACTACGTATCTATAATAAACAATAAACGCGAATATTGGAGGTAATTAGTGAAATGCTGAAGAAGAGGATTGCTTTTCTGGGAGCAGGGAATATGGCCACTGCTCTGGTGAGGGGAGTTATTGAGGCCGGAGTTGTTAGGCCAGAGGATATTATTATAAGTGATGTCAATAAAGAAAAATTAAAAATTAAAAGGGAAAAATTAAAAGTTAAGGCAGCCGAGAATAATAAGGAAGCAATAAAAGAAGCAGATATCGTCGTTCTGGCGGTGAAGCCTAGGGATATGGAGGGGCTCTTAAAAGAGATCAAGGAATCCTTAGATTCAAAAAAACTGACTATCTCCATCGCTGCGGGAATTACTACTTCCTACATTGAGAGAATATTAGAAAAGGAGGTCCCGGTAATAAGGGTTATGCCCAATACCCCAGTAGCGGTGAAGGAAGGAGCGAGCGCCTTCTCTGTAGGGAAGTATGTTTCTCAAGAGAAAGAGAAGATAGCAGAGAGCATCTTCGGGGCGGTGGGGAAGGTAGTCAAGGTGGAGGAGAGTCTAATGGATGCGGTTACTGCACTCTCGGGAAGCGGTCCGGCCTATATCTTCTATATCATTGCCTCTCTCATTGAAGCAGCGGTCTCCTTAGGCCTGGATGAGAAGACCGCCACTACCCTTGCCACTCAGACGGTTCTCGGCTCTGCCAAATTACTCCAGGAGACGGGTGAAGAGCCAGAGGCCTTAAAGGAGAAGGTGACTTCTAAGGGTGGAACGACAGAGGCTGCTCTATTAGTCTTGGATGAAGGAAAATTAAGAGAGACCTTAGACAAAGCCCTAAAAGCTGCCGCCCAAAGATCAAAAGAGCTAACAAGGTAGTTGATATGGCTATCAAGCAATCGAGTTATTGAGTAATCGAGTATTTTCCCCTGTCACATTCTTTGTAAACTCCGAGTGAAGGGAGGCCTGATGCTTATTCTGGCAAACTTTATTGGAGCAGTAGCGACTATTCTAAAGATCGTAGTCACTATCCTAATGTGGCTTATTATCATTAGTGCCTTGATCTCCTGGGTGAATCCCGATCCCTATAATCCCATTGTCCAGTTTCTCTATCGCACAACCGAGCCTATCCTGCGTCCTCTCAGAAGAGTAATCCCTTTCCGAAGTCCAATCGATTTTTCTCCCATGATTGCCATCCTAATCCTAATCTTCTTGCGTCTCTTTGTCGTTCAATCACTAGTAGATTTGAGTTTGAGACTGAGATGAGAACTGTCTGGTGGTCTAAGGATAGGGTAAAGATTATCGATCAGACGAAGCTTCCCTTCCAAACGAGAATTTTAGCATTCCGTGATTATAGAAATTTGGCGCAAGCAATAAAGGAGATGAGATTGAGGGGGGCGCCAGCCATTGGAGCAGCCACGGCCTTAGGAATTGCTCTAGGAGTAAACTATTCGAAGGCATCCTCATATAAAAAATTATCCCAGGAACTGAATAGAATAGTAAAGACCTTTCAGGGAACGAGGCCCACGGCAGCCAACCTCTTCTGGGCCTGCCGAAGGATGAGGGAGAAGTTCTGGGAGAACAAAGATAAGAGCCCTAGAGAGATTAAGAGGATATTGATCCAAGAGGCAAAGAGAATCGCCCAAGAGGATATAGAGTGCTGTAAGAGAATAGGGAGGATTGGGGCCTCCTTAATTAAGAAGGGGGATTCCATCCTCACCCATTGCAATACTGGTGCCTTAGCCACTGTAGGCTATGGAACTGCCTTGGGAGTAATTAAAAAAGCCCATGGAGAGGGTAAGGGGATTAGGGTCTTTGTGGGCGAGACCCGTCCCAGGCTCCAGGGGGCGAGGCTCACTACCTGGGAGTTAAAGAGAGAAGGAATCCCCTTTACTTTGATTACTGATAATATGGCTGGATACTTTATGAAGAGGAGAGAGATAGACTTGGTCATGGTTGGGGCAGATAGGATCGCAGGGAATGGGGATGTAGTGAATAAGATCGGAACCTATCCCTTAGCGGTCTTAGCCAAGGAGCACCGGATCCCCTTCTATGTCGCCTGCCCCACATCAACCATTGATTTGGGGATCTCTTCTGGTGAAGAGATCCCCATTGAAGAGAGGGATAAAAGAGAAGTAACCCATATCGGGGGTAGAGCCTTAGTTCCTAAAGGGACCAGGGCAGCCAATCCTGCCTTTGATCTCACTCCCCATGAGTATATCAAGGCCATCATTACTGAGAAGGGAATCGCCCGAAGACCCTATAGAGAGAGCCTAAAGAAACTCTTCATTTGACATTCTCATTCATAGATGATATACTAAATAAATTTCTTCTATAAGAGGAAAAGATGGAATACAATAAAACCCTTTGCCTACCCAAGACGAAGTTCCCCATGAAGGCCTCCCTTCCCAAGAGGGAGCCAGAGATCCTCTCCTTCTGGGATAGAATAGGGATCTATGAAAGGATAAGGGAGAAGAGGAAGGGGGCTAAAAAGTATATCCTTCATGATGGCCCTCCCTATGCCAATGGGGATGTCCACATCGGAACGGCTTTAAATAAGATATTAAAGGACATCATCGTCAAATTCCAGACCATGTCTGGTCTCGATGCCCCCTTCATCCCTGGCTGGGACTGCCATGGCCTTCCCATAGAGCACCAGGTGATGAAGCTTTTGGGGCCAAAGGGCTTGGGGCTCTCTCAGATAGAGATCAGGAAGAGATGCCAAAAGTATACCCAGAAATATATCACTATCCAGAGAGAGCAGTTCAAGAGGCTGGGGGTCTTCGGCGACTGGAAAAACCCTTATCTTACCTTAGATTTCGAATATGAAGCGAAGATCATAGAGGTCTTCAGTCGGCTCGTTAAGGATGGCTATATCTATAAGAGGAAGAAGCCCATCCACTGGTGCCCTATCTGTAAGACCGCTTTGGCAGAGGCAGAATTGGAGTATGAGGATCATACCTCTCCCTCCATCTATGTCAAATTCGAACTCCTCCACCCTGACCGTTCACCGTTTACTGATCACCGATTACCGATTTATATCATCATCTGGACCACTACCCCCTGGACGCTACTGGGCAATGTGGCCGTCGCCTTCCATCCCGACTTCGATTACCAGCTTTTGAAAGTAAAGGATGAGATATTCATTATGCTTAAGGATTTAGTAGCTCCCATTATGGAAAAGATGGGGATAGAAGACTTTGAGATACTTAGGACCATTAAAGGAAAAGATCTAGAGGGCTTGGAGTGCCAGCATCCCTTCCTGGATAGGAGATCAAGGCTCATCCTAGCAGACTATGTTACCAAGGAGGAGGGGACAGGCTGTGTCCATACCGCACCAGGCCATGGGGAGGAGGATTATCAGAGTGGGGTGAAGTATGGATTGCCTATCCTCTCCCCAGTGGATGAGAGGGGGGAATTCACAGAAGAGGCAGGTGAGTTTAAAGGCCAGAACGTCTTTAAGGCGAATGAAGGGATTATCAAGAAGCTAAAGGGGAGAGGGAAACTGATCTATGAGGGAACCATTACCCATTCCTATCCCCATTGCTGGAGGTGTAAGAATCCGGTCATCTTCCGGGCAACAGAGCAATGGTTCATTTCCGTAGACCATAAGAACCTAAGGGGAAGAGCACTCACTGTAATAGATGAGGTAGAATGGATACCGGATTGGGGTAGATCGCGCATCAGGGGGATGGTGGAGGTGAGGCCTGACTGGTGCATCTCCAGGCAGAGGGCCTGGGGGGTCCCCCTTCCCATCTTCTACTGCAAGCAGTGTAATCACTACTTGGCAAATGAAGAGAGCCTTTTAGCGGTTGAGGGATTGGTGAGAAGGGAGGGTTCTGATAGCTGGTTTAAGAAAGAGGCTTCGGAGATCCTTCCTTTGGGAACTAAATGCCCGGAATGTGGTGGAGAGGACTTTAGAAAGGAGAGCGATATCCTGGATGTCTGGTTTGAGTCCGGGGTGAGCCATCAGGCAGTACTGGCTACCAGAGAGGAACTCTTTTATCCTTCCCACCTCTACTTAGAGGGGAGTGATCAGCATAGGGGATGGTTCCAGAGTTCCCTATTGACTGCTTTGGGGTATGGAGAGAAAGCTCCCTATAGATCGGTTCTCACCCATGGCTTCATGGTCGATGGCCAGGGGAGGAAGATGTCTAAGTCCTTAGGGAACCTCATCTCTAGTGAAGAGATGGTCAAAGGAAGTGGGGCAGATATCACCAGACTATGGGTGGCCAGTGAGAACTACCAGGAGGATGTTGCCTACTCGCAAGAGATAATGGAGAGGATGGAGGAGGCCTATCGGAGAATCCGGAATACCTTCCGCTATCTTTTGGGTAATCTTTATGACTTCGATCCCAAAGGGAAGAGGATAGAGTATGAAGAGATGTTGGAGATAGATAGATGGGCCCTCTCCCAGTTAGAGACTCTCCTGGAGAAGGTGACTAAAGCCTACTGTAATTTCTCCTTCTATCAGATCTACCATCTGGTCCATAACTTCTCTACCGTTCAGATGTCCTCTTTCTACTTCGATATCCTGAAGGATAGATTATACACCCAGGGGAAGGATTCAAAGGAGAGGCGTTCTGCCCAGAGTGCCCTCTATGAGATCCTCTTAGTGCTGTTGAAGATCATGGCTCCCATCCTATCCTATACCACAGAGGAGGCCTGGAAGTATCTTCCTGGCGAGAGGGAAGAGAGTGTTCATCTCTCTCTCTGGCCAGAGGTGAATAGAGAGTTTTTAAATAAGGGATTGGAGGAGAGATGGGAGGGATTGATCTCGGTCAGGGGAAAGGTTTTAGCCTCCTTAGAGCGAGCCAGGAAAGAGAAGAGGATTGGTAACTCCTTAGAGGCAGAGGTGGAGATCCGCTGTAGAAAAGAGTATAGGTTCTTAAAGGAATACGAGAAAGATCTTCCTTCTCTATTCATCGTCTCTGGGGTAAGATTGGTGGAGGAGAAGGATGAGGAGATGGTGGTCAAGGTGGAGAGGGCAGCGGGAGAGAAGTGTATCCGCTGCTGGAACTACTCCCAAGAAGTGGGGAAGGATAGAGAGCATCCTAGCCTCTGCCCAAGATGCATTAAGGTAATCAAAAAATATTACAGTTAGTAACCAGCGCCCGCCAGAGGCTGAGACAGCAACCAGTTTTTAACTGTAAACTTTTCACTCTGACCGCAGGGAGGAGAGAATGGAAGAGGAGAGAGAGAATAGAAAAGAAGAGGAGGCTAAAGCATCGGAGAGGTTAAGGACCACGGTACAGGTACTATCGGAACATGTAGAGAGGTTGAGAAGCGAGTATGCGGAACTATTCAAAAGGCCCCGCAAGTTCATCTGGATGAACCTTTTCTTAGGACTGGTGCGGGGGATCGGAATGTTTATCGGTTTTACTATTGTGGCCGCCTTAATTGTCTATATCGGAACAATAATCTTGAGCAAAATGGTTAACCTTCCCTTGATTGGGAGCTGGATTGCTAAACTAATGGAAGCAGTGGAGAATGCCAAAAGAAGCATAGGTAGGTAGCCCTCTTAAGAGAGGAAGGGAGGTAAACCCCGTTAGACTCTCAAACACCGTTCGGTAATTTTCCAAAAGGAGGAAAGAAAATGAGAAAGAAGTATCTCGAATATTATAAGAAGAAGCTCTTAAAACTGAGGAGTAGTCTGGTGGAGGAGATCGAGCGCCTGGAAGGAGGTTCCCTCGCTAGGACCCAGAGGGATTCTACTGGCGATCTCTCTGGCTATTCCTTCCACATGGCGGATGTGGCTAGTGCAAATCATGAGAGGGAGAAGGCCTTAAACTTGAGGGGAAACGAGGAGAATCTTCTCTATAAGGTAGACCAGGCTCTCTATCGCATTGAAAGGGGAACCTATGGCCTCTGCATCCAATGTCAGAGGAAGATCGACAAGAAGAGATTGGATGCCATTCCCTATGCTGAGCTATGCATCAAATGCCAGGCAAGTCAGGAGAAGACCCTCTGATGTCCACCTTCATCCTAGCAGCTATTATCCTTATCCTAGACCAGGCATCAAAGTTCATCATCTCTCGGGTTATGTCACCCGGGGGATCGTTCCCGGTAATTAAGAATATCTTTTATCTTACCCATGTTCAGAATAAAGGGGCGGCCTTCGGCCTCTTTCCCAATCAGACACTATTCTTTATCAGTGTTACCCTCCTTACCATCCTCCTCATCATCTTCTTTCACCAGAGGCTCGCTAAAAGAGGAGGCTCCCTCTCCTGTGCCCTGGGCCTTATTTTGGGAGGGGCACTGGGAAACCTGATAGACCGGATGAGATTAAAAGCAGTGATAGATTTTCTAGATTTTAGTTTGAAGGGTCACCACTGGCCCTCCTTCAATATTGCCGACTCGGCCATCACCATTGGGGCAGTGATCTTGCTCTTCTCCATCTTCAGAAAAGGTAGATAGTATGCATCCCGTCCTCTTTGAGATCGGGCCATTGACCATCTACTCCTATGGGGTGATGCTTGCCCTGGCCTTTGTGGTGGGTATCGCACTCGCCATGGGCAGCGCGAAAAGAGAAGGGGTTCCCACCAATACCATATTAGACCTCTCTCTCATTTCCCTAATAACTGGGATCATTGGCGCGCGAATACTCTTTGTTCTTCTCAACCTTGATTACTACTCAAGGCATCCTTTGGAAACCATCATGTTCTGGCAGGGAGGGCTGGTCTACTACGGGGGAATAATCCTGGGCGTTTCTTGCGCCATCTTATTCTTAAAGATCCGCAAGGCTTCTATCTGGAAGGTGGTAGATATCTGCACTCCTTCTCTGGCTCTTGGTCAGGCCATCGGCCGTATCGGTTGTTTTTTAAATGGTTGCTGCTTCGGCAAGCCCATCTCCTGGGGGGTCAAATTCCCTCCAGGAAGTATGGCCTCCTATGAACAATTCTCTTCCGGCCTAATCAGGAGCGCTAGTGAGTATTCCCTTCCCGTTCATCCTGCTCAACTATATTCCTCCCTGAACGCCTTAATAATCTTTCTCATCCTCATTGTGGTGAGAAGGAGGAAGGGATTTAATGGGGAAATCTTCTGGCTCTATCTTTTATTATATACCATTACCAGATTTGGCATTGAGTTCTTAAGGGGCGATGATCGGGGTCCGGCATTCTTCGGCTCTTATAGCATCTCTCAATTGCTCGGGATATGGGTATTCATCTTAAGCCTAATAATGCTTGGAGCCTTGAGTAGGAAACGTGCCAAAAGTATTTGAGTTTGTAATCACTACTAATAGAGATGCACACCAGAGACTTGACATCTACCTTAGTAAAAAAAACCTCGACCTCTCTCGTTCCCAGATTCAGAAGTTAGTCTCTTCTGGCGAGATAAAAGCAAATAATACCATTGTCAAACCGAGTTATAGAACAAGAGTTGGGGATAGGATAGAGGTTACTATCCCTTTAGTCATTCCTCTTAAGATAGAGCCGGAGAAGATCCCTTTAGATATCCTCTATGAAGACAGGGATTTAATTGTTATTAATAAGCCGAGGGGGATGGTGGTTCATCCTGGAGCTGGAGTAAGTTCCGGCACCTTGGTAAATGCTTTACTCTATCACTGTAAGGACCTATCTGGTATCGGTGGGGTCTTGAGACCAGGGATCGTCCATAGGTTGGATAAAGATACCAGTGGGGTATTAGTAGTGGCCAAGAATGATTTTACTCATCTCACCCTATCCAGACAGTTCAAAGAGAGGAGCGTCAATAAGAGATATATTGCTTTAGTGAAAGGAAAGATCTTAAAAGAGGAAGGAAGGATTGAGGCCCCTATTGGCCGCCATCCAGTCAAAAGGAAGAAGATGGCGGCTGGAGTAAAAAGAGCGAGAGGAGCTATTACCAGTTATAAGGTCTTAGAAAGATTTAAAGATCTTACTCTGGTTGAGGCAACCCCAGAGACGGGAAGAACCCATCAGATAAGGGTTCACCTCTCCCATATCGGCCATCCCATTGTGGGAGACCTAAAATACGGCAAAAGACTCCGAACTGCGAACTCCGAACTCCGAACTGTCAGCGCAGACCTTAAAGGTCAACTACTCCATGCCCAAACATTAGGTTTCGTTCATCCCAGAACCAAAGAGTATATGGAGTTCAATGCTCCTCTACCAGAGGATATGGAAAGAGTAATTAGACTTTTAAGAAAATGAAAATTGTAGAGTATATCCCTATAGAAGTTGAGAAGGAAAAGGTTCTAAAGGAACTGGGCTATTATCGGAAAAAGAAGAGTGTTCTCTCTCCCAGTATTGATGCTCTGATTGAGGAAGAGATGGAGAAGGCTAGAGGATTAGTGAAGGGCAGAGGGGTCTATGTTGTCTTGCCCGTGGAATCCAAATCTAAAGGTGAAATTGTATTGAAAGATATTACTCTTAAGGGTGAGGCCATTGCCAGAGCCATGGCAGAGGCAACCGAGATTGCTTTATTTGTGGATACCATTGGCCCAGCCTTAGAGGCAGAGGTCAACCGACTCTATCAGAAAGACGAATATACCAAGGCCACTATCCTGGATACCATCGGCTCTGTGGCTGCTGATCAGGGGGCAGAGTATCTGAATTCCCTAATTGTAGAGAAAGCAAAGAAGAAGGGTACTCCGCGTTTCTCTCCCGGATACGGGGATTGGGACCTAAGCATTCAAAAGAGGTTCCTGGAGGTTACCCAGGCCTCAAAGATCGGGGTTACCTGCAACGAGGCCTTCTTCATGATTCCCAGGAAGTCGGTCTCGGCAGTGATTGGATTATACTAATCTGGCCACAAGCTACAGAAAGCCTGAAGCTTGGAGCCTTAAGGCTGAAGCAGGAAAGAATATTTAGAGGTATCGGAATTTG
>DLMW01000021.1:2763-6868 GCA_002478245.1 bacterium UBP18_UBA7526 | reverse complement strand
AGCCCCTATGGAAGTATCCCCGAAGGGGATATCTTGCATGAAGCGTGATTTTTTGGAGAGATTGAAGGATGAAATACTGGTCTATGATGGGGCTATGGGGACGGAGCTGCCCCCCAGTTTAGGAAGGTGTCCGGAGGAGCTCAACCTCACCCATCCCAAGGTAGTGGCTGGGGTCCATTCCTCTTATGTTGAGGCAGGAGCAGATCTCATCACCACCAATACCTTTGGGGGGAATAGACTAAAACTGAAGGAGAGGGGATTAGAGGATAGGTTAGAAGAGATTAATGCTAAAGGAGTAGAGATAGCTAAAGAAGCGGCAGGGGATAAGGCATTGGTGGCTGCCTCTGTCGGCCCCACGGGAAAGTTATTGGAGCCTTTAGGTGAGTTTACCTTTGACCATTTTTACCAGGTCTATCAAGAACAGATAAAGGCCCTTGCCCAAGCAAAGGCAGACCTGATCATCTTAGAGACCATGCTTGATGTCCAGGAGGCGAAGATCGCTCTCTTAGCTGCCAAAGAGAATTGTAATCTTCCGGTAATCTGCTCCCTTACCTTTACTAGTGAGGGAAGAACGGTTACGGGAAGTGATCCCCTGATCGCCGCCACTATCCTAGAACCCTTGAAGCCCGATGTCCTGGGAGCAAACTGTAGCCTGGGACCAAAGGGACTAGTGAGAGTAATGAGGGGTTTTGCTAAAGTGACCAATCTCCCCCTCATTGTGGAGCCCAATGCCGGGCTCCCCCGGATGGTTCAGGGAAAGACCATCTATCCCGCTACTCCAGAATATCTGGCAAGATATGCCTTAGGATTTGTTAATCTCGGGGTGAATATTGTAGGTAGTTGTTGTGGAAGTGGGCCAGAGCATACTAAGGCCATCGTCAAATTAGTGGGAGATAGAAAACCGAAAAAGAGAAAGGCAAGCCTAAAGACGTACTTAGCATCGAGAACAAAGGCAGTATCCTTCAATAGGAAACTGGTCATTATCGGGGAGAGGATAAATCCCACTGGGAAGAAGGCCCTTCAGGAAGAGTTAAGGTTGAATAGGTTCTCTTTAGTAAGGGAAGAGGCAAGGAAGCAGGAGGAAGAAGGAGCAAAGATCTTAGATATAAATGTTTCAGGGGAAGGAATAGATGAAGTAGGGGCGATAAGGAAAGCGATCCTTGTTATAGAGAAGACGGTTGATCTGCCCCTTTCTATCGATAGCCCCAATCCAGAGGCGATTGAGAAAGCACTGAAGGTATTTGGAGGAAAGGCGCTCATCAATTCTGTAAATGGGAAAGAGGAATCCTTAAGGACTATCCTTCCTTTGGCCAAGCGGTTTGGGGCAGCGATCATTGGATTGACCTTGGATGAGGAGGGGATACCGCAGACTGCCCAGAAGAGGCTCCAGATTGCCCAAAAGATTGTTGATAGAGCAGTAAAAGCCGGGATCTCTAAGGAGGATATCTTTATCGATACCCTTGCTTTGACCGTGGCCAGTCAGCAGGAACAGGTAATGGAGTCTCTCGAGGCCTTGAAGTTGATAAAGAGGGAATTGGAAGTGAAGACTATTCTGGGGATAAGCAATGTCTCCTTTGGCCTTCCTAATAGATCCCTACTGAACGCTACCTTCTTTCATCTGGCGAAGGAGTATGGTCTGGATGCCGCTCTTATAAATCCCCGGGATGCTAAGTTGAAGAGCTCTTCTTTAGCATTGAAGGTCCTTATTGGTGAGGATAAGGGAGCAAGGGAGTATATCAAGGTTCAGAAGGCAGTAGCAGAAAAGAAGATTAAGCCAAAAGAGGAGGTTGATATCAGAACAAAGCTTTGGGAGGCCATCGCCCAGGGCAATGGGGAAGGAATCGGAAAGCTTGTTGAAGAAGCGCTTGATCGAAATTTAAAACCCTTAGAAATCATAGATGAGATTTTGACCCCGGCCATTACTCAAGTGGGGGAGAGATATGAGGAGGGGGTCTATTTTCTGCCTCAGCTTATCTCTTCCGCAGAGGTCATGAAATCGGCCTGTGAGAGATTAAAGAGAGAGATGGAGAAAGAAGCCCTTCCTACCCAAGGGAGGATAGTCATGGCGACGGTAGAAGGAGATATTCACGATATTGGAAAGAACATCGTCTCCTTGCTCCTCTCCAATCATGGCTTTCAGGTAATCGACTTAGGAAAGGATGTTAAAAAAGAGAGGATTATCCAGGAGGCATTAGCTCAGAAAGCAGATCTAATCGGCCTCTCTAGCCTAATGACCACCACTATGGGCAGGATGAAGGAAGTAATGGATGAATTAAAAAGGCGCAAGTACAATATCCCCACTTTGGTAGGGGGGGCGGTAGTAACCAATCAATATGCCGAAAGAATTGGTGCCACCTATGCCAAGGATGCCCTTGAAGCAGTAAAGAGGGCAAAGGAACTCATTAAAAAGGGAATAGGAGGGATTAGAAGGGACGAGCGGGGATGAGCAGGGAAAAATTCCTTGCTATTCCTTACTAATCCCTGCTAATCCGTGGGGAGGAGACAGTGATTATCAGTGAACAGAAGCCACGGGAAGAGATCTTAGGGATGTTAAGAGGTAAGGGAAGGGTATTCATCGTGGGCTGCGCGGCCTGTGCCACCAAGTGCCGGACGGGAGGGGAGGATGAGGTAAAGGAGATGAAAAGAGAACTAAAGAAAGAGGGTAAGAAGATTACCGGCACCATGGTCCTCGATACTCCCTGCGATGAGCGCATGGTAAAGAGAGACCTCTCCCATCTTCCCTCCTTAAAAGATAGCGATTCTCTATTAGTCATGGCCTGCGGCGTGGGGGTGCAGACTATCGGGAAATTGATCGCCAGGCCACTTGTTCCTGCTCTTAATCCTCTCTTTGTTGGAACTACAGAGAGGATTGGGAGGTATTACGAGTACTGCTCCCTCTGTGGGGACTGTCTCCTGGATGGGTTTGAAGGCCTCTGTCCCTTGACGAGATGCGCCAAGGGCCTATTGAACGGCCCCTGCGGTGGAGGAGTGGATGGAAAATGTGAGATAGACGATGAGCTAGACTGTGTCTGGGCCTTGATCCATGAGAAGACAAAGAACCCCTTCAAGACCTACTATGAGCCGCGGGACTATAAGAAGATACTGATGCCTGGGAAAAGGGTAGTCCGCTAATGGCTCGCTTCTCTGAGAAACTGAAGTCCAAGAAGTTTATCATTACCTGTGAGCTCTTTCCTCCTAAGGGAACGGATCTTAGGAGTCTGCTAAAGAAAGCGGAGGCACTGAAAGGGATTGTGGATGGGGTGAATGTCACAGATAGCCAGAGGGCGATAATGCGCATCTCTCCTTTGGCTGTCTGCCACATGTTGAGGGAGAAAGACCTGGAGCCCATCTTTCAACTCACCTGTCGGGACAGGAATAGGATCGCCTTAGAGTCCGACCTCTTAGGAGCAAGCGCCTTGGGGATTGAGAACATCCTCATCCTCTCTGGCGACCATCCTGCCGTTGGCGACCATCCAGAAGCCAAGCCGGTCTATGACTTAGATCCCATTCAGCTCTTAAAGACTGCTCGGACCTTAGAAGGAGGTGAAGACCTGGCAGGAAGAAGACTAAAAGGGGCTCCCAGGTTCTGTCTGGGGGCAGTGGCCAATCCCTCCTTCAAACCTCTAGAGTTACAGATATCGATGATGGAGAAGAAGATCCAGGCAGGAGCGGAGTTCTTCCAAACCCAGCCGATATTCGACCTAAGAACCTTTAAAATCTTTAAGGAGAAGATTTCAAATTTAGAGACAAAGGTCATTATCGGTATCTTCCTCCTTAAATCCTTGAAGATGGCCCAGCTTCTAGATGAGATGGGATTAAAGATCCCCAAGGGATATCTTAAAAGGTTGGAGAAAACAAAGGACCCTTTAAAGGAGGGAATGGATATCATTGTAGATTTGCTCAAGAATATCAAGAATGAGTGTGACGGGGTCCATCTCATGGCCCTGGGAAAGGAGGAGCATATACCAGAGATTCTCAAGAGAGCAGAAATGGTTTAGGGTATCGCTAAATTTCTAACAATACATCAGACAAGCCCGAGACCAGAGGTTTTCCGATCTACTCATTTCCCAGACATTAAGAATTCTGTTGGAATTATAGCGCAGTC
>DLMW01000021.1:0-2669 GCA_002478245.1 bacterium UBP18_UBA7526 | reverse complement strand
CAGACATTAAGAATTTTGTTGGAATTATAGCGCAGTCTTTCAACGTCTAACAAGATTGAGAGGGAGGCGGAATTAGTGTCCATTGCCTATAAGCTGGAAGAACTCTTAGAAGGGCAGGGGAATAGATATCGTTTAGCGGTCATCGCCTCCCGAAGGGCAAGGGAGCTCAATGCTGGGGCTCCGACACTAATAGAGAGTGAGGCAAAAAAGACAACCTCCCTTGCTCTGGAAGAGGTACTCCAGGGAAAGATAAAGTATGAAAGAAGGGTCAAACCCCTGCCTGAGAGGGGAGGGGGAGCTAGAGGAGAAAGAGGTGAAGAAAAATGAAAAAAAAGGAGGAAAGAGGATGAGAAAATTAATAGGTTTAATTCTGGCGACATTGATGCTACCGTGTGTATTCCTGGTTCAAGCCCAGGAGGAGGAAAGACTCTTTGCCTACTGCGACCAGCTCTATCGGTTGGATGAGGCCAAGATCTATCCCCTGGCTCAGGAGGAGTTCCAGAAGTTTCTGGACAGATACCCAGATAGTTCCGCAGCACCAGAGGCCCAGTACAAGATTGGTAACCTCTACACTAAGAGGGGCGAGAAGCTTTTGGCTTGCGCCAGCCACATGAAGAGCCTCTACCTCTACCCCGGAGACCCCTGGGCAGAGAGGTCGCGGCAGGAGATGCTGAGCATTGTCCCAGAGAGGGGGGAGGATCGGGAACTTCGGGCAAAGATGGCCACGGATGTAATACTCAAGACAGAGCCAGTTTCCGCGAGGCACTTCAGATATCTCGAGCATCTCTACCGGTTTATAGAGCCCAAACTCTACCAATTCACCTATGACCAGTTCCAGGAGTTCCTCAAGAGATATCCTGACTGTGAGGAAGCGGACCTCGCCCAGCTGAAGCTCGCCCATCTGGTCAATAGGCAGAAACTCTTCCATCAGGCTATCGCCCAGTATCTCAAGGTAGTCTACCTCTATCCCACAAGCCCTCTCTTAGCCGATGCGCGCTACCAGGTAGGAACTATCTATTATCAAGAACTCAAGGACTACAAGCATGCAGTAGAGGCCTATGAGAAGGTGGTGAGCGACCATCCAGAGAGTGAGTGGGCGGAGAAGTCTCTGTGGAATACTGCTGAGATCTATGCCCGGGAGCTTAAGGAGTATGGCCAGGCGATAAGGAACTATGAACTCTTTGCCCTGAGATACCCGAAGACCAAGCGCGCCCAGGACTCCCTTTACAATGCGGCCTTACTCTATCGGGATGAGACAGGCGACTATGCCCGGGCCATTCAGACCTTCTCCCGCCTGGCAGAGAAGTATCCCGCTTCTCGGTATGCAGACTGTGCCCTGGTGGGTATAGCCAAGATCTATGAAGAGAAACTCAAGGATTTCCAGAAAGCGATCGAGGCCTACCAAGTAGTTCCCGAGAAGTATCCGGAGAGCAGGTATGCTGACGGCTGTCTCTATCAAATTGGGGTGATCTACGAAGAGAAACTGAAGTCCAATGCTCAGGCCATCGAGGCCTATGAGGAGCTAATCAAGGAGTATCCTGACTCCCGCTACAGCAGGAAGGCCCAGGGGAGACTCAAGAAACTAAAATGACAGGCTTCAAGCTGCAGGTCGCGGGCTATAGGTTACGTTAAACGGTTGCGGTTCGGAAAACAGTTGATAGAAATCGGAATTTTTCTGTTCTCTGTTTTCTTTACCGATTTCCGTTTTCTAACAACCGATTTCTGGAGAAGGAGATATGAAGACTATTATTCTGGGAGTTACTGGCTCCATTGCTGCGACTAAGGCAGAAGATCTGGTGAAGAGGCTAAAGAAATTTGCTCGAGTCATTATTATCATGACTGAGGCAGCAAGGGAGTTCGTCACGCCTTCCCAACTGGCTAGGATCTCGGGCAATAGGGTAGCGATCGATCTCTTCGAAAGATATCGAAAAGAAAAAGAGACGGTGGAGCATGTCTCTCTCGCAGAGAAGGCAGACCTCCTTCTCATTGCCCCAGCAACCGCAAATACCATCTCCAAATTAGCGAATGGAATCGCAGACGACATGCTCACCACTTTGGCTCTGGCCACCAAGGCGCCGACCTTAATTGCACCCGCCATGAATACCGATATGTGGGAGAACCTTGTAATTCAAGAGAATGTGACAAAGTTAAGAGCAAGGGGTTATAGATTTATTGGCCCGACATACGGAAGGCTGGCCTCAGGAAGAATGGGGAAGGGGAGGTTGGCTCCTTTGGGAAGGATTGTGAAGGAGGCAAAAAAGGTTTTAAAAGAGAAAAAGGATTTAGTAGGGAAGAAGATTTTAATCACTGCCGGACCAACCCAGGAGCCTCTGGATCCAGTGAGGTTCATCTCCAATCGCTCAAGTGGAAGGATGGGCTATTGTCTAGCCCAAGAGGCCTTGTATCGCGGAGGAGAGGTTACCTTGGTCAGTGGCCCCACCCAACTCGTCCCCCCTTCAAGAGCAAGGGTCGTTAATATCCAGACTGCCCAAGAGATGCGAAGGGAGGTCCTGAGGAACTTCAAGAAAGCGGATATCTTCATATCCTCTGCTGCAGTAGCCGATTATCGACCCAGAGAGAGAGAGAAGAAGAAGATTAAGAAAGAGAAAGGTTTTACTTTAGAATTGGAGAGGAATCCCGATATCCTAGAAGAGGTCTCGAAGAGAAAG
>DLMW01000055.1 GCA_002478245.1 bacterium UBP18_UBA7526 | reverse complement strand
TTAACGGTTGAGCGGTGCGTTCTACTTGCCCCGCTATTATTCAATCTGCCCATCCCTCATTTCATTTGGGACTGTTTACCCCTCTAATCTACCAACCTGGGAGAATAACCCCTGGAGTCGGCTGAAAAACTCGTGGAGCCGAATTGCCGAAAACCGTAAACCAATTATTACTGATTAGCGAATTTTATGGGACACAGTAGGGATAGCCACAGTAGGATAGGGCCTCTCTGGCCCGCGATCCCTGGCGATAAGCGGTTAGTCCCTTTAGCCCACTCTTATAGGCTAAAAGAATGGCCTCCTTTACCTCTTTCTTTTTTATCTCTCTTCCAAAGTTAATGGTTTTACTCACCGCGTTATCGGTATATTTCTGGAAAGCGGCCTGAATCCTTATATGCCACTTATGGGAGATTTCGGGAGCAGTAATGAATATTCTCTGGTATTCTAAAGGAACCTCTCTCAATCCCTGGACGCTTCCCTTCCTCAAGACCTTTTTCATCAACCTCTCGCTATAGAACCCTTCTCTCTTTGCTATCTCCTTGAACAAGGGGTTCTCCCTCAATAGTCTCATCCCCTCTAAGACTTCGTGGAGATAGGTTATGCCGTATAAGGGCTCGATACCACTGGAGCAGCCGGCGATGATGGAGATGGAACCGGTAGGAGCGATGGTCGTTCGCGTGGCATTGCGCATCTTGGAGCCTCTGCTATAGATGCTCTTCCAAAAGTTGGGAAAGGGGCCTCTCTCCTTCGCTAACTCTATAGACTTCTTCTTTGCTTCCCTTGAGATAAAACCCATTACCTTCTCTGCTGTCTTTACTGCTTCTTCACTATTATAGGGGATCCCCAATCTTATGAGCATATCGGCGAAGCCCATCACTCCCAGGCCGATCTTCCTGTTTCCCAAGGTCATCTCCTTAATCTCTTTTAGAGGATACTTGTTGACATCTATGACATTATCCAGGAAGTGAACCCCGATGTGCACCGTTCTTTTTAGTCTTTCCCAATCAATCCTCCCATTTACCACCATCTTCAACAGATTGATAGAGCCCAGAACACAGCTCTCATAGGGTAATAAGGGGGCTTCTCCGCAGGGGTTGGTAGACTCTATTCTTCCCACTCTGGGTGTGGGGTTATCCCTATTTATTCTGTCGCTGAATATCACCCCGGGCTCCCCATTCCTCCAGATCATCTCCGAGACGAGTTCAAAGATCCTTCTTGCTGAAATCTGAACAGTAACCTCCTTCGTCCTAGGATTTACCAGTTCCCACTTCTTGTCTTCTCTTACCGCTTCCATGAAGCTATCGGGAATGGCCACTGAGATATTGAAGTTTACGAACTTCCCCTCCTTCCTCTTACAGGTGATGAAATCCAGAATATCTGGATGGTCGACAGATAATATCCCCATGTTGGCTCCCCTTCTCGTTCCCCCCTGCTTTATGGTCTCGGTTGCTGTATTGTAGGCCTCCATGAAGGAGATCGGGCCAGAGGAGGGGCCCATGGTGGAGGAGACGATGTCCCCTCTGGGTCGGAGATGGGAGAAGGAGAAGCCCGTCCCCCCACCCGCTTGATGGATGATGGCCATGTGCTTTATGGTTCCGAAGATGCTCTCTAGGGAGTCCTCAATGGGGAGCACGAAACAGGCTAAGAGGTTACCAAGCCTCCTTCCGGCGTTCATAAGCGTGGGTGAGTTGGGGAGGAACTCCAAACGAGACATAACTCGATAGAACTCCTCCTCAATCCTTCTTAAGTTCTTCTTAGACCGATACTTCTCATCTGCCCTGGAGACTGCCCGGGCCACTCTCCTAAACATCCCCTCTGGGGTCTCGATGGGCCTTCCCTTTTCATCCTTCTTCAGGTATCTCTTCCTTAATATCTTTAGGGCATTAGGAGATAGCTCCACCTAACCAATTCCTCCTATGTATTTTTTAAGAATCTTTTGAATCCCCTTTAATTCCCTATATTTAGTGAGGTTTTTCTTAACGTAAGCCAGAGTATCTGGAATATATCTCAGATAATGGTCATTCTTCTTTATTCTATCGAGATAAACGAAGACACTAGCAGACTTTAGGTTTCTCACTATTGAGGTGAGGTCGAAGATATATCTAAAATGCGCTTCCTCTCTAATCCCATGGACCTTGTTCAATCTATCCAGGTAATAGGCAATGAGCTCCTCAACCAGTTCCTCATCCAAAACAAGGTAGGAGTCCCTCAAGAGAGAGGCGAGATCAAATTGTAATAGACCCAACCTAGCATCCTGGAAGTCTAGTATCTTTAGTCCATCATCCTGAACCATGATATTCCGCGAATGGTAATCCCGGTGAGTGAGATACTTCGGTTCTTTATCTAGCATTTCGGCTATCTCTAGAAATTCTTTCCTCAAGATTCTTTTATTCCTCTCCTCCATTATAGGAGCGAGATATTTTATTGAGAAGTCGAACTCTGCTAAGAATTTTTCTCTATCAAAAGCACGGGAGAAGGCAAGACATCTATCATCCCTATTTCTCATTCCCTCTATCTGGAACTTCAAGAGAGAGTCTATCGCTTTCTTATAATATTTACGGAAGGCCTCCCTATCCTTCCCTCTCATCCTCTCTTCTAAGGTAGTATCCCCAAAGTCCTCGAGAATGAGGACCTCCTTATCATGGAAATAGAGCCTGGGGACATCGACCCCACATCTTTTTAGGAATTTCAGGATGTTGACGAAGGGAACGGGATTTTGGGAGAGGGCTAAGACTGCTGAGCCCTTCCCTTCAATCTCTTTATCTTTTAAATCTATTCTGAAGTATTCCCTTGTCGAGGCATCTCCTTTCAACTTCTCCAGGGTATATTCCCGGGCCCCATAGTTTTGGGATAGAATTTTCTGGAGTCTCTTCTGCCAGGACATCACAGTCTCTTCATCAATCTCCCACAGTTTGGGCAGTAGACAGGGAGGGGGGCTAAAGAGGCTATCTTCACTATCTCCCAGCAATGCTCACACTTAAACCTTATCATCTCTCTCCTCTTCTTCTCCCTCTCCTCAATCTCATGAAGATGGAGTTTCCTTTTCTTCACCCCGCCCCTCCAAAGATAATGGCTTCTGCCTCTTGTAAGTTTTTGATCCTTCTTATATTGGGATGGGGCCTTCCCCATCTATTCCAGGGATAATCCAGGAGTAAGACCTTTACCCCTCTTCTCGCAAGGTCCAGGGCACACTCATAATAATCCTCGATGAAGTAGTCGAACCTGTGGCCACGCAATAGGGCTGCCTGGTGCTTGCTTCTGTGATTCTCTAGGAAGATGAGCTCAGAATAGGGCATCCCATTTTCCTTCAACCACTGGTGGGTCTCTTTTTTGATGTGCTCTCTCGGTCGGGAGGTGACGATAACTATCCTGTGCTTCTCTTTCTTCAACTTCGCTAAGAACTTCCTTGCTCCTTTAATAGGTTTAATCTTCAGCCAGCCTCCTTCACGATAGAAGGTCTTCCAGAAGAGGTGCATCTGCTCATCTGTCAACCCGGCACACTCTTCATACTTATAGGAAGTAACGTCCTCTTTTTTAAGATCGAGATTAAATAGTCTATTTATTGTTCTTCGATAAGTGGGCTCAGAATCGGCGATTACTCCATCGATATCTACTCCAATGATCATTTTCCCCTCACTCCGCCAGAGGCGAACCAGCCTTTTTCATTTAAGGATTCCGGCTATCCTATCCAGAATCCTTCTTGCCACTTCCTCCTTGAGTAGTCTGGGTAGATTCTGGACCCTTCCCCTTTTGTCAATTATCTTAACGATATTTGTCTCTCTCCCTATCTGGGAGTAGGGATTGGCGATGATTAAATCCAGGTTCTTCTCTTTTAACTTGGCCTTGGCATTCTCTAGCAAATCCTCTGTCTCCAGGGCAAACCCCACCAGAATCCTCTTTCCCTTTCTCTTCGAGACCTCTTCTAGGATATCGGGATTCCTCTCCAATTCTAAAGTAAAACCTTTCTCTTTCTTAATCTTCTTCTTCTCTCTCTCTCTGGGT
>DLMW01000089.1:4249-4434 GCA_002478245.1 bacterium UBP18_UBA7526 | reverse complement strand
GTTGTCTATCCCAAGTGCTGGGGCTCCTTAGAATACTTTGCCCAGGTTGATGAGAAGGGCAAGAAAATCAAGAAAGAAGACCTGGAGGGGATGAAGGAACTCTTCGATAAAAATAAGCATTGGATCTGCGACGCCAAGAAGATGGCCCTCATCAAGCCCAGCGGAATCTATATGCACTGCCTGCC
>DLMW01000089.1:0-4061 GCA_002478245.1 bacterium UBP18_UBA7526 | reverse complement strand
CCCTTAGCTCAGCGGTTAGAGCAACGGACTCATAATCCGTCGGTCGAAGGTTCGAATCCTTCAGGGCCCACCACAAACGCGAATCATCGCAAATAATAAATTAGCGACCATTCGCGTCTGATATGCCCGCGCAGTAAGTAATATAAAGAAATTCGCGTCCTGACGAATTAGTGCGAATTTAAAAAGGGGAGGAATATGTCTGAATCAAAACTATTTGGGAAGGACTTAATCTGTACCCAGGAGTGGTCCAAGGAAGATCTGATTAGGGTCTTGGAATTGGCAGAAGATATGCAGAGGAATAGGTTCTCCCCCAAGTATACTAGTATCTTGAAGGATAAGACCTTCTTCATGTTCTTCTATAACCCCTCAGTGAGGACCAGGCAGTCCTTTGAGTGTGCAGCAACAGAACTGGGAGGTCATGCCCAGTTCTTAGAGCCCAAGGCCATGAGGCTCAAGACAGAGAAGACTGCGGGAGAGACGGTGGAGGATGCGGCAAAGGTGATGTCAAGATATGCCTGTGGCATTGGAATCAGGATCTTGGAGGACAAGATCACCAGGTATGGAGAGGGGGATGAGCTATTGAGAGAGTATGCTAAATGGGCCGATATCCCCATACTCAGTATGGCCCATGATAAGTACCATCCCTGTCAGGGACTAGCGGATTTGATGGGCTTGAGGAAATATCTGGGGAAGGATCTGAAGGGGAAGAAACTACTCCTTACCTGGGCCCATGGCGCCTTAGCCCGTTCCTGGTGTAGCGTCCAGGAGGCAGCTTTACTTTATTCCCGATTTGGGATGGATGTTACCATCGCCTATCCAGAAGGTTATGACCTCGATCCCGAGGTAATAGAGACTACCAAGAAGAACTGCCAGGGGAATAGAGCAAGATTTGAGATCATTCATGATGTGAAAGAAGGGTATAAGGGAGCGGATGTCGTCTATTCCCGAAACTGGATGAGTCCGGAGGCCTATGAAGGGGGAGAGTTTCATAAGGAAGAGGAGATTGAGAAGGCCTTAAAGTATACAGAATGGATCTGCGATGCTGAGAAGATGAAATTGGGGAATAACCCATTATTTATCCATCCCATGCCCATCGATCGGGGCCATGAGGTGACGGATGGGGTGGCCAGCGGCCCTCGTTCCATCATCTACGATGTGGCTGAAGATAGGCTCCATGTCCAGAAGGCCATCATGGCCTTGACTATGGGAGAAACATTAACATAGTTCGGAGTTAACAGTTCAAAAAACATACTGAGCTAAATTGACTGAAAGGAGGTTTTGAAATGGCGAGAAGAATAAGGATCTTTGCTTTTGGAGGGAATGAGGTTGCTCCCGTAGGATTGACGGATGAAGAGGGGAAGCCCATCATCCCTGACATCCCCATGCAGTGGCAGAGGACGGACAGGACCTGTAAGGAGATTGCCGATATCATTGCGGCCAATCCAGATGATGATTACATCATAACCCATGGGAATGGCCCCCAGGTGGGAAATATCTTGTTGAGGGCCGAGTACTCCCGCAAGATCCTCCATCCCCTTCCCTTAGATGTCTGTGGTGCCGATACCCAGGGAGCCATGGGTTATATGATCGCCATGCTAGGGAATGAACTGAAGGTTAGGGGGATAGATAAGATTGTGGCCGAGACCGTAACCCAGGTGGTGGTCAATAAGGATGATCCCGATTTCCAGAACCCCACCAAGTTCATCGGTCCCCCCTATTCTAAAGAGGATGCCTTGGAGAGGAAGGAAAAGCATGGCTGGGAAGTAAAGCTACACTCCAAGGATGATCGGGGGAATGAGATCTGGAGGAGGGTAGTCCCCTCACCGCTACCCATAGACATTGTGGAGATTGAAACCGTGGAGGCGGCCTTAGAAGCAGGCATTATCCCCATCAGCGTTGGTGGCGGAGGGATCCCGGTAGTCCAGGTGGAGCCAGAGATTATAGATGGAAAAGAGGTCTATAAATGCAACTATGGAATCACCTATACCCGACCCTATGTTGCGGGCCAGCCGAAGGCCAAGATCTATACTGGGGTAGAAGCGGTCATTGATAAGGACTATGCCAGCGCTCTATTGGGGAGGATGTTGATTGAGAGGGCAAAGGAGAGGGGAGAGGAGTTGGAGGTGAGTTTCACCATCTTCACTGCAGAGGATGGGGCAAAGCTCAACTATCAGAAGCCGGATCAGAAAGACCTAAGGCATCTTACCTTAAGCGAGGCAAAAGAACTATACAATCGCAAGCCCTGCCCCTTTCCTCCGGGGAGTATGGGACCCAAGATAAAGGCGATCATCGACTTCTTAGAAGGAGGAGGAAAGATAGCCTACATCTCATTGACCAAACTCTTTGAGAAGACCTTGAAAGGTGAAGCAGGAACGACCATGGTTCCGGATTGAAAAGGAGGTGAAGGGGAATGGTCGCTTTAATTCTGGGAATAATCGCTGCCCTGGTGGGGATTTTCCTTTTTGCTGGAGGACCTACCTGGGGACCTGAGTTCTTAGTCGTACTTAAGGGTTTTATCCCCCCTGCTTTAATCCTCGGGGGTATTGTTGCTATTGTGGCCGGGGTTTCCAGCATCAAGGATAAGATAGCAGAGAAGAAGGCAGCGAAGGAGAAGAAAGAAGAAAAGAAGTAAACCCCGCACCTCGCCCGGAAAGGCGAGGCATTACGAGGTGCGGGGTAAAGGGAGAAGGAGTGAACCCCGCCTTCATTCAATTTATTGGATCTACAAATTTAGTAGGTGCGGGGGTATAGCTGAGAATATGATTTAGGGTAAATTATGAGAAGGTGCGGGGCGAAGAAGATAAAGGGATTGAAGTGCCTGGGATGTGGCCGGGAGTATAGCCAAGAAGAGGTAAAGTATAACTGCCCTTCCTGTGCTGAAAATTTAGATATCGTCTACGATTATGAAGAGATAAGAAAAAGCTTTAATAAAGAGAATCTCTCCCAGAATAGGGATTACTCCATCTGGCGCTATGAACCACTTCTACCCATTGAGGATCTGAGTAACATTCCACCTTTACAGATCGGCTGGACACCATTATATGAGGCAAAGAAGCTGGGTGAGAATCTATTTCTAAAAGATGATGGAAGGAATCCCTCCGCCTCCTTTAAGGACCGGGCAAGTGCTATCGCCATTGTAAGGGCCCAGGAGCTGGAAGCGGAGATTGTCACGGGAGCCTCAACAGGCAATGCCGGTTCGAGCATGGCCTGTCTAGCAGCAAGTTTAGGGATTCCGGCTGTTATCTTCGTTCCCCAGAAGGCACCCAGGGCAAAGATCGCCCAGTTACTGATCTTTGGTGCTAAAGTCATCATGGTAAAGGGAACCTATGACCAGGCCTTCGATCTCTGTCTGGAAGCCACCGAGGAATATGGCTGGTACAATAGGAATACTGGTTATAACCCCTATACCCGGGAGGGGAAGAAGACCTGTGCCTTTGAGATATGCGAAGAGTTAGACTGGAGAGTCCCGGATAAGGTATTTGTTCCCGTAGGGGATGGGAATATTATCAGTGGGATATGGAAAGGATTCAAGGATTTAAAGGAAATAGGATTTATAGACCGACTTCCCCAATTAGTTGCTGTTCAATCTGAACTAAGTAATGCCATCGTCAAGGCAGTAAAGGCCAGCATCCAGCATCCCGGATCAAGGATCCAGATTGAGCCAGTTCAAGCAACCACTATCGCGGACTCCATATCTGTCGATATGCCCAGGGATGGATTGGCAGCCGTAAAGGCCATCCAGGAATCGAAGGGATGGGCAGTAGAGGTATCGGATGAAGAGATCTTAGAGGCCATAAAGATTGTTGCCCGGGCAACTGGAGTATTCGGTGAACCAGCTGGGGTGACCAGTTACGCAGGTTATAAAAAGTTAAAGGAAGAGGGGAGGATCGGTGAGGAAGAGAGGGTAGTCTGCCTCATCACCGGGAATGGATTGAAGGACATAGACTCCAGTATGAAGGTGGCGGGAGAGCCATTTCTCATAGAGCCTACTTTGGCAGCATTGAAAGAAGTAGAAAACGTCTAATTTAGCTCTCAAAAATTATTTTAAAAAAGACTTGACT
>DLMW01000078.1 GCA_002478245.1 bacterium UBP18_UBA7526 | reverse complement strand
TTCGCGCTGTTTCTATCAATCTTTTTAGTAAGTTTCTCTTCCACTTTCCTAAGATCCTTCTTAGTAACCAGTTCCTTTGCTCCTTTCATCTTACTTCTCCTTGTATTAATCTTATTTTAAAAAATATCACCGAAAAACCCATTTGCCAAATTTTTTAGATATCTCTGAAAAAATCTTTTAACCTTATCCAGTATGATGGTTAGGGAAAAAGTAGCTAACAACAGATTAAAGAGAAAGTTAAACTTAAAAAAGAATCTTCTCCTAGGTTTCATTTTGCCTGATCATTAATGAGCATTACTTCGTTTCTATGCGGGGGAAGACAGCTTCTATTTCGCCGATCTTTATCCCAGAAGGGAGTCTGCCCCATTCCTTTGCGGAGTTTAAAGTCTCTTTATTCAGTCTCTCTTTTATCCCCAGCTGTCTCCATATCTTCTCTGAAGATGTGGGCATGAAGGGAGAGATTAGGATAGTAATTAGGCGCAGGGACTCCAGGGAATTATATAAAACAGTCCCCAATCTCTTCTCCTTTGCCTTATCCTTCGCCAAGACCCAGGGCTGGGAATGGTCGATATACCTATTCGTCTCCCTCACTAACTTCCAGATCTCTTCCAAGGCCTCACTGAACCCAAGATTATCCATAGACCTCTCTATTTTAGGTAGAATACCCAAAGCAAGAGATTTTAAATCTTTGTCTTCTTTCTCCTCTTTATAGGCTAAAGGGACTATTCCTCCGAAGTATCTCTTCACCATGGTCAGAGCCCTACTTACTAAGTTTCCTAGATCATTTGCCAAATCAGAGTTGATCCTATGGATCAAGGTATCCTGGGAGAAGTCGCCATCCAGGCCGAAGGGAACCTCTCTCAACAGGAAGTATCTAAAGGCGTCCACCCCGAACTCCTCCACCATCTCATTGGGATCGACAACATTCCCTTTTGACTTACTCATCTTCTCCCCTTCCACTGTCCACCAGCCATGGGCAAATATCCTTTTTGGGGGTTCAATGTCGCAAGCAAGGAGGAGAGAGGGCCAGATGATGGCGTGGAACTTCAGGATATCCTTACCAATGATGTGGAGGTCTGCGGGCCAGAGTTTATCAAACTTCTTCTTATCTTCTAAATACCCAATAGCCGAGATATAATTTGTTAAGGCATCGATCCAGACATAGATGATGTGCTTCTCGTCAAAGGGGATAGGAATCCCCCACTTGAAGGCGGTTCGGGAGATGCTTATATCCCTCAACCCTTCCTTTACAAAGTTTATTATCTCATGGCGTCGGGAGATGGGTTGAATAAAGTCTTCGTGCTTTTTGATGTAGTCCAATAACTCATCCTGGTATCTCGACATCTTGAAGAAGTAGCTCTCCTCTTTTAATCTCTCTGTCGGCCTTCCGCAGGAAGGGCACTTACCATCTATTAGTTGAGCATCGGGCCAGAAGGTCTCGCAGGGTGTGCAGTAGTTCCCCTCATACTCTCCCTTATAGATATCCCCTTTCTCATAGAGCCTATTAAATATCTCCAGAACCACCTTCTTATGCCTCTCTTCCGTAGTCCGGATGAAGTCATCGTAAGAGATATTCAGTCTCTTCCAGAGATCGATAAAGGTCACTACTACCTTATCTGCTAAATCCTTTGGCGCCAGATCCGCCTCCTGGGCCGCCTTCTGCACTTTGAGTCCATGCTCATCCGTTCCCGTCAGAAGATAGACCTCGTATCCCGCCAGCCTCTTGAACCGGGCCAAGGTATCAGCAGCGATGGTGGTATAGGCATGGCCGATATGGGGGACATCGTTCACATAGTATAAAGGCGTAGTCAGATAAAACTTCTCCTTTGCCATTTTTCTCCTTTGGGTCACCTCTGGCATTGGGGACAGAAGTAGGTGCTTCTATTATTCTGTTTTATTCTCTTTATTCTTCCTCCACAATGGGGGCATCTCTCTCCTTCCCGGCGATAGACCGAGAGTTGATATTGATAACTTCCTTTTCTTCCCTTAGCATCCACATAGGCATCGATGGAAGTACCGTGACTTGCTATGGCCCCTATTAAAACCCTTTGAATGGCACTATGGAGTCTCTTTATTTCCTTATCAGAAAGGGAATCTGCGCTCCTCAAAGGACTTATCCTTGCCTGATAGAGGCTCTCTAAAGCATAGATATTCCCTAAGCCAGAGAGAAATTGCTGATTCAATAATAGGGTCTTTATTCTCGCCTTATGCCTCTTCAATGAATCCTTAAAGGCTTGGAGAGTGAAATTTCTACCTAGAGGCTCTGGACCGAGGTTAATCAATCTGGGGAATCTCTCCAATCCTTTTTGGGGGATGAGATAGATTCCTCCAAAGCCGCGCATATCGACAAAGCGCAAGGTTTCTTTATTACTTAAAGTAAATACTACCCGACTAAACTTTTTATTATATTTAGATATTTCTTCATTTCTCTTAGAATGAATGAGCCTCCCCGTCATTCCTAAGTGGATGACCAGGCTCTTGCCAGATCTCAAAGAGAAGATGAGATACTTTCCCTTTCGAGAAAGGGACTCAAAAACATCTCCCTTTAATTCTTGAATGAATCTTTTGCCAGAGGTATTCTTAATCGCTTTTGCTAGTCCTACCTCAAGGCCTTCAATTCGCCTACTTTTTATAATATCCTTTAGATCCTCCTTGATGGTCTCTGCTTCAGGCAGTTCAGGCATCTTACCCCTTTAGTTTCTCTACCGGAATCTCTACTCCCCTTCCATCCTCTAATTCAACTATGATGCTCTTCTTTATGATATTGACACTCTTTATCTTGCCCACCCCTTGAGGAATGGTAATTTTACTCCCTTCTCTGGGCAACTTCTTCTTCTCCTCCCAATAGGTCTTGTCCTCGTAGGCCAGGCAGCACATGAGCCTTCCACATATCCCGGAGAGTTTGGCGGGATTTAGGATCAGATCCTGAACCTTGGCCATCTTCATGGAGACCGGCTGGAACTCTTTTAAGAAAGTGGTACAGCATAATGGTCTTCCACAGGGACCGAATCCTCCATAAATCCGGGCCTCATCCCTTACCCCAATCTGACGGAGTTCAATCCTGGCCTTGAACTCACTCGCCAAATCCTTTACCAGTTCCCGGAAGTCCACCCTGGTCTCAGAAACGAAGTAGAAGGTTATCCTGCTGCCATCGAAGAGATACTCGACCTTAATGAGTTTCATGGGGAGTTCTCTTTCCTTAATCCTCTCTAGGCAGAACCAGAAAGCCTCTTCTTCCCTTCTCTCGTTCTCCTTCAATTGTGCAAAGTCCTCTTCCGTTGCCTTCCTGATTACTTTCCCCAGGAAGCCCTCTATCCCCTTCCTCTCCACCATCCGGGGTCCAGATACCACCCTGCCAAACTCTCTTCCCCTCTCTGTCTCTAAGATGCAGGCATCCCCAACATTCAGATCCAGACCTTGGGAATCAAAGGGATAGGTTGGGCCAATACCCTTAAACTTTATCTCAACGATCTCAATCATCCTTTCCGCCCTTGCGTCTTTGCGATTTTGAGTAACAGATTCTCTATCGCTAATTGAGGATTAACATTCCTTTTGATATAGTCTGTGGTCCTTAGAATAAGGGAGATTATCTCTTCTATCTCCTCTTTTGAATACTTCTCTACTTCTTTGGCTATCCCTTCCTTTTTATCCCTATTGACCAGGGAAGAAGGATCTTCTGACTCCTTGAAGATGAAAAGGTCCCGATACCAGCTGGAAATAATGCTCAGTATAAAGGGGATCTGGTCCCTATCCTGCGTGAATTGGCGTGCAGTTTCGAAGATTCCTTCCATATCTTTAAGGGATATCTTGGCTATTGAGTCTATAGCTCTTTTTCTTAACTCTTTCCAGAGAGAACCCACGATTCTCGTTCCCTTTCCCAGGCTTCCTTCGGAAAGGTTTGAGGCCATATAGGCCTCGTCCTTTGCTATCCCCCCTTTTTTGATCAGAAAATCCTCAATAACTTTAGGAGATAAGGGCTTGAATCTGACTAACTGACAGCGGGAGACAATGGTGGGGAGTAACCCATGGATATTAGATGTAGTAAGAATAAAGAGCGTCTCCCCTTGCGGTTCTTCCAAAGTCTTTAGGAGGGAATTGGCTGCTGGTTGGGTTAAGGCACTTGCCTCTATAATGATATAGACCTTCTTCTTCCCCTCTAAGGGCTTAAGGGAGGCAACCCTTCTAATCTCTCGCATCTCCTCAATCTTTATAGAGGTCCCAACCGGTTCAATTATTCTCACATCCGGATACTCATCTAGATCGATCCGTATGCAATTTCTACATTCATCGCAAGGATCTATATCGCCCCTTTGGCAGTTTAACGCCTTGGCCAAGGTCTTGGCGGTAAGCCTTTTGCCCACTCCCTCTGGTCCAATGAAGAG
The DNA here is from genome assembly GCA_002478245.1 of bacterium UBP18_UBA7526. Lineage (GTDB taxonomy): Bacteria > UBP18 > UBA7526 > UBA7526 > UBA7526 > UBA7526. The sequence continues at coordinate 657 of DLMW01000078.1, read as the reverse complement.
ATAGGCATGGGATAGGCGATCATTCCTGAGGGCACTCTGAAGTATTCTCCTCGCTTCTTCTTGGCCAACAATATCCTTAAAACCCATAGAATTCGCTCTGCTTTTCTATTCGCGATTATTCGCGTCAGTGGATAACTTGTGGATAACTCTTGAGGTATCGGCCAATTGGTCCTCTTCAGGTCCAGTGGTCTGAATCTACAGTCGATCTTGACTCTAACTCCTTTATTTACAAGGGTTTAGAGGGGGGAATACTAATTTTATGGACTTCCTGGCTTCAGGGCTTCTAAGAAGCCCTTCCGACGATAGAGGATGGATTGTGGATAACCTGGCCTTATACGCGAATCTATTCATGCCATAAATATTTTACCACAATCTCTACTGGATTAAAAGCATTCGATTTAAATCATCTAAAATGTACTGGTGGAATATCCCTCCCGAATAATGGGATAAATCAAAAGACCGGGGAGGAAAGGAATGGACATGCATTCCAGAAACCAGTACCTGAAGGGTCTAAGAGTATCTAAGATCGACCAAGAAGGAAGAGGGTTTACTCTTGGATGAAGCGACCGGTCTTTCCCGGCTGTATCTTATCCAATGGTAGCGATATCAAAGGGGCTTTAGCTAAGAGTCTTTGGCGATTTTCGATTATCCCTGCCC
>DLMW01000058.1:10432-15676 GCA_002478245.1 bacterium UBP18_UBA7526 | reverse complement strand
GTTACCTACTTAAATGATTTGACACGAAATTGAAAATTTCCTTTGCTTTTGAAAGCAGAATATGTTAAACTAAAAATTTGTGAGGATATCCCCCTTAGGTGAAGATAATGAATGATTTAGAAGTAATAGAGAGAGGGACGGTCGAGGTACTGACTGAGGATGAGCTAAAGGATTGCCTAAAGAAGGGGCCTTTGAGGGTAAAGTTCGGGGCAGATCCTACTCTCCCCGACATCCATCTGGGCCATACGGTTGTCTTACAGAAACTGAAACAGTTTCAGGACCTGGGCCACAAGATCATCTTCGTTATCGGGGACTTTACCGCCAGGATTGGAGACCCCTCAGGAAGGATGGAGACCAGAAAGCCCTTGAGCAGAAGAGAGGTCCTGAAGAATGCCCGGACCTATCAAGAGCAGGTCTTCAAAATCCTGGATAGGAAGAAGACAAAAGTAGTCTTTAACAGCACCTGGCTCGCTAGATTGACCTCTCAGGATATATTCAACTTAGCCTCAAAGTATACTGTGGCGAGGATGCTTGAGAGGGATGACTTCTCTTTGAGGTATAGGAAAGAGCATCCCATCTCCATCCATGAGTTCCTCTATCCCCTAATTCAAGGATACGACTCTATCGTCTTGAGGGCAGATGTTGAGATAGGGGGAACGGACCAGAAGTTCAACATGCTGGTTGGTCGGGCATTACAGAAAGAGTATGGCCAAAAGCCCCAGGTGGTGATTACCATGCCCCTCTTAGAAGGAACGGATGGGACAAGGAAGATGAGCAAGACCTATGGCAACTACATCGGCATAAGCGAACCACCCAAGGAGATATTCGGTAAATTGATGTCCATCTCTGATGAGTTATGCTTAAGATACTGGCAGTTATTGACCGATATCTCTCCTTTAGCATTGAGTAAGATGAAGGGGGATTTAAAGAAAGGGAGATTGCACCCCAGGGAGGCAAAGAAGAATCTGGCGGTAAGAATAGTGGAAATGTATCATGGCAAGAGGGCCGCTAAAGAAGCTGCTAAAGAGTTTGAAGAGGTCTTCAAAGAGAAGAGATTGCCTCGCAGGATACCAAGAGTGGAAATTTCTAAGAAGAAGGTATGGATTGTTAAACTATTGACCATATCTAAAATGGCCAAGAGTTCCTCTGAGGCCAGGAGACTCATCCAGCAGGGAGCGGTTACCTTAGATGGAGAAAGAGTTACTGATCCGGAGAAGGAACTCATTGTGAGAGAAGGAGCCATCCTCAAAGTAGGAAAGAGAAGGTTTGTTAAGCTAATCAGGTGAAATGATTTTTAGTTTTACACCTTTAAGTCAAATTTTGCACTTTAGCGATTGCAAGGTGAGAAATTGCGCAAGTTATTGATTAAAAATGTCAAAGTGATTGCAACTATGGATGATAAGAAAACACGCATTGAGCATGGCGCCATCTACATTGAAGACAATGTTATCAAGGATGTCGGTCCCACTCTCGATTTAGAAAAAAAATATCTCCGAACTCCGAACTCCGAACTCCGAACTATTAATGCTACCAACAAAGTCGCCCTTCCTGGCCTCATCAATACCCATCACCACTTCTACCAGACATTGAATAGGAATATCCCTATAGTTCAGGATGCCCAACTCTTTGACTGGATAAGGATATTATATGAGATATGGAGGGAGATTACCCCAGAAGGGGTCTATTCGACTGCTCAGGTGGGAATGGGGGAATTGCTTCTAACTGGATGCACAACTACCGTTGACCAGTTCTATATCTTTCCCAAGGATAAGCCAGGAGATTTAATCGATTACGAGATAAAGGCTGCTCAAGAGATAGGGATTCGCTTCCATCCCTGCCGGGGAAGTATGTCCTTAGGGAGATCAAAGGGTGGTCTCCCTCCGGATGATCTCATTCAGGATGAGGAAGAGATATTAAAGGACTCGGAAAGATTGATCAATAAATACCATGATCCAGAGAAGTATTCTATGCTCAGAATCGCCCTGGCTCCCTGTTCCCCTTTCTCAGTAACAGGGGAACTTTTAAAAGAGACCATAAGATTTGCCCGGGAGAGAAAGGTGAGATGCCACACCCATATTGCCGAGACCCGGGATGAAGAAGGGTATTGCCTTAAAACCCACAAGATGCGGCCCTTGGCCTATATGGAGAGCCAGGGCTTCCTGGGGCCAGATGTCTGGTTCGCCCATGGGGTTCATCTCAATGATGAGGAGATAAGGTTATTGTCCCAGACCAAGACGGGCATCGCTCACTGCCCCACATCAAATTTGAGGCTCGGTTCGGGAATTGCACCAGTAAGGAGAATGCTCGATGCTGGGGTTCGGGTAGGATTGGCGGTAGATGGTTCCGCCTCCAATGACTCTTCAGATATGTTGGGAGAACTTCGCCAATGCCTACTCATCCATAGGATAAAGTCGGGAATAGAGTCCATGCCCATAGATGATGTATTATGGATGGCCACCAGGGGAGGTGCAGAAATCCTAGGAAGGGATGACATAGGAAGCATAGAGGTAGGTAAGGCAGCAGATATCACCTTAATAGATACTAAAAAAATTGGTTACGCGGGCGGGATGCATGATCCCGTAGGAGCAATTCTTTTCTCTGGAGATAGCCACATCGTTGACACCACTATCGTTAATGGTAGAATATTAGTCCAGGGGGGAAGATTACTAAATTTAGATGAAGAGGAAGTAATTGAGAAAGCAAATGAGATCGCTTCTGAGATGTTGAAAAGAGCAAGTAAGAGAACTGGGGTAGATTATCTAAGAAAGGAGGAGATGGATAGATGAGCCAGGAAGAGATTCTTAATCATCCCCTGCTTCAGAAGTATCCCCTCTCTGAACGGCGGGCCATCCTGGTTCACAAGTATTTCCTGGGATTGGAACTCAAGCGCGATCCGGGTCTGGCGCTAGCGATTGAGAGCTGGGAACGGCGCATTGCCCAAGGCTGGCATCGCAGGAAGATGCGTCTGGATGCTGAGAAACAATTGGCTGAGATTGAAAAGCATAAGTATCTTCTATCCCGAGAGAGGGGTTATGATGTAGGCTGGGAAGAGGCAGCACGGGATTGGATTGCCAGATATGCTGATGCCTGGCGCACCTGGTGGGAAAGCCAGCCCGAGTCCAATCCCTGAGGTCTTCTCCCTCATTGTCTAAAGGGGTTTCTGAAAAGCCCGAAATCTCTGCTTGCGCAGATAAACTAGTAAAGGTATGATTATGAGAAAATTTATCCAATCTATCATTTTAGGTTTAATCCTGCTATTAACTTCAAGCCCTTACTTAGTATCCAGTGAAGATATTGTTTTCCATGCCATGGATAAAGAGATGAAGCGCTCTATGAAGAGGTTAAGAATAAAGGGTTCACCTAAGCCCTACTTTATAAAGTACATCATAGAGGATGTGGAAAGGTATTATCTTTCAGGTGATTATGGGGTAATCAAGAATGAGAATGAGACTAAAAATAGATATTATCATGTAGAGGTAAGGATAGGAGATTATACCTTTGATCAGAAAGTACATCCCGCAGAAAAATTCTATGATCCTTCTCGGTTTGAGTATGGAGAAGAAATTCGCGAGATACCCTTTCCTATGGAGAATGAGGAAAGGGCTATCCGCAATGCATTATGGCTTTATACCGATCTGGCCTTCAAGCAGGCAGTGAATGAATATTCTCAGAAGATGGAAAAGGTAAAGAAAGAGGTAGAGGAAGAGAAGATAGCCGATTTTTCCCAGGAAGCCCCTGTGACCTATCAGGATGAGCGAAAAGCCTTGGACATTAATAAGGATGATTGGAGAAATAGATTGAGGAAGTATTCCCTAGTATTTAAGGATTACCCTGAAATAGATGAGGCGAATATCTATCTCAGTGTAGAAGTAAGAAATAGATACCTCCTGACCTCAGAAGGGACAAAGATAGGCTATGGCACCCTCCGGTACTGGCTGTCCCCCTCTGTTAGTACCATGACCGATGATGGGATGAAGATCAGGAATTATAGGGATTTTGCGGGATGGAAGGAAGAAGATCTTCCTCCTGATGAGGTAACGATATCAAAGATGAAAGAGATGTGTCAGGAACTGGTGGAGATGAAAAAGGCAAGGGTGATCGAGCCCTATTCTGGACCGGTCCTCATAAAGGGTGATGCGGCCGGGCTCTTCTTCCACGAGGTATTTGGCCATCATATAGAAGGCCATCGCCAGAAATCAAAGGAGGAGGCCGAGACCTTTAAGAATAAGATTGGAGAGAAAATACTACCAGAATTCGTCTCCATCTATGATAATCCGGCCATAGCATATTATAGGGGGGAACCAGTAGCCGGCTATTACCCCTGTGATGAAGAAGGAGTAAAATCGCAAGAAGTAACCCTGGTCAAGGATGGAGTATTGAAGACCTTTTTAATGTCCCGCATGCCGGTAAAGGGGTTTAACAAGTCTAATGGGCATGGCAGGTTACAGATTGAATATGGCTGGTATCGGGATCTGGTCCCCAGGCAGGGCAATCTAATTGTTGAGGCTTCTCAGACCGTGAAAGAGTCAGAATTAGAAGAAAGACTAATTGAGGAATGTAGGAAGCAGAATAAGCCTTATGGAATAATCATTACCACTACTGCTGGTGGTGCAACCATAACTGGAAGGTTTTGGATACAATCCTTTGTTCAGGTTCCTTTAGTAATCCACAAACTGAATCTGGATGGTTCAAAGGAGATGTTGAGGGGCGCCAGATTTGGAGGCACCCCACTGGTCAGTCTGGACAGGATTGTCTGTTTTGGGGATAAGCCCCATATATCTAATGGCTACTGCGGAGCAGAATCCGGTTCGGTGCCAATTTCTGCTATCTCTCCCTCAGTCATTATCTCTTCCTTAGAACTGCAGAAAGAGCCGACCAAAAAGGAGAAGCCACCTCTCTTGCCCTCGCCATTAATAGTAGGAAAGTAGAGAAGTAAGAGTCAACAAAGAAAGGGAAAGTTATGAAAAGATTGGTTAAAAGCCTTATCCTCCTATTTATTCTTACCACCCTTATTCAGGGAGTAATCTATGCTGCTGAATTAGATGAAAGTGATCAGGTTATCTTCAAGGCTATGGAGACAGAATTGAGTAGGTCAATGAAAAAATTGAAGATGGAGAAGGATAAACCCTACTTTATAGCCTATACCGTAATAGACAGAAATCATATCTTTATGGAGGCCACTCTTGGTAAATTTACCAAAGATGATGCTAATCATTATCGCACCGCTTCTGCCCAGGTAAAGGT
>DLMW01000058.1:10050-10289 GCA_002478245.1 bacterium UBP18_UBA7526 | reverse complement strand
CTTCTGCCCAGGTAAAGGTTGGTGATTACCAGTACGACAATTCCATATTTGAGAGGAAGAGAAGGGGTCGCAGAGAGTGGGACCTGCGGACAAGGATCGGTATTCCATTGGAAGACGACCTGGTTGCTATAAGACATAAGTTATGGCTCTTGACCGATTCCCAATTTAAGGACGCCGTTTACCAGTTTGCCCGGAAGAAGGAGACTGAGGAATTACAGGTTAAAAGAGAAGAGATAGCC
>DLMW01000058.1:8275-9889 GCA_002478245.1 bacterium UBP18_UBA7526 | reverse complement strand
GAGAAGAGATAGCCGATTTTTCTAAGGTAAAGCCCGTGGAATATTATGAAGAGACTAAAAGAATTGATATTGATAAGAAGGCCTGGGAAGAGAGATTAAAAAGTTTATCCCTAATCTTTAGGAATCATCCAGAGATAGAGAAATCAAGGATTAGTCTAGAGATCTGGTTAGAAATAAGATATCTATTGAATTCAGAAGGAACCAGAATAAAGGATCATGATATTGGGTATCAGATTAAGATAGATGCCTCTGCTACTTCTCAAGATGAGATACCTGTCGCCTCTTCTTATGCTTTCTACGGGTATAAAGGGGATGATTTGCCAGATGAAAGTAAATTAAAAGAGGAGCTGGAAAAGATGATAGAAGATATTAATAAGCGATTAGACTCAGAAATAGTTACTGGCTATCTGGGGCCGGTACTCGTTGAAGCCCCAGCCTCTGGATTCCTCCTTCTGAAGTTGATCGGGAAGAATATCCTGGGCAATAGAGAAAAATATGAGGATAGTGAGCTCCTCTTCTACAACAGATTGAATAGAAAAGTGACCAATAGGAGCATTTCAGTCTATGCCGACCCTACCATCCAGTATCATGAGGGCCTTCCCTTAAGCAATTATTATCTCTATGATGCCGAAGGGGTGAAGGCCCAAAGAGTAAACGTTATCGAGAATGGGATATTTAAGAACTATCTTATGACCCGCACACCAATCAAAGGATTTAATCAATCAAATGGATATGCCTCTATGACGGGCCAGGCAAAGATAAAACCGGGCATGAGCAATCTCTTTGTTGAAACAAAAACTAAATTGAGTTATGAAGAGCTGAAAGAGAAATTGATAGCCATTTGTAAAGAGCAGAATCTACCTTATGGCTTAATTATTAGAAGGTTTGATACCACTAGGAAAATTCCGACAAGCGCTGTTAAGCTCGATATCGATACTGGACAGGAGACCCCGGTCTTTGGTTTCGATGCTGTCTCTGTTTCAGATTTAACTATTCTTGACAAGATCATTGCCCTGGCTGATGATGAAAAAGTTTGCAATACCGTGAAAGGCTCTTGTGTGGCCCCCTCCATCCTGATAGAAGAACTGGAATTTAAGGAGAATAAGGACCTATTCAAAAAACCACCATTAATCGATTCCCCACTGAAGTAAGAAGGCTTGACTGCAGGGATATCTTGGAATATACTCTCTCTTAGTTAAGGATTAGCAGGGAGAATTGTTTAGATTTATTCGCGATTATGCGCGTCGAAGGGGGTATGCTATGTCAAACAAGAGGGCTACTACTCTATTACCAGATCAGAGGAAGAAGGGTTTTCGGGAGATTCACAGATGTTACGCGCCCCATCAGGCTCTACTGGAGGCCTCGCGCTGTCTGATGTGTGAGGATGCTCCCTGTACCCAGGGATGTCCGGCAGGGGTGGATATTAAGAAGTTCATCCGAAAGATAAGGTTCCATAACCTGAGGGGAGCTATTAGAGAGATTAGGGCAGCGAATGTCTTGGCGGGAATCTGCGGAAGGGTCTGCCCTCAGGAATTACTCTGCCAGAAGGAGTGTAGCAATACCGAGATCGATATCCCTATAAATATCGCTGCCTTACAGAGGTATGTGGCTGAT
>DLMW01000058.1:0-8078 GCA_002478245.1 bacterium UBP18_UBA7526 | reverse complement strand
GCCATAGTCGGCTCTGGCCCAGCAGGCCTAGCAGCAGCTGCCAATCTCGCTCGGAAGGGTTACGATGTAACTATCTTCGAGGCCGAGGCCAAACCAGGAGGATTATTGACCTATGGGATACCTCCTCATAGACTTCCTCCCCTTGCTACCCAAAAGGAGATTCGCTATATAAAGAATATGGGAATAAAGATGAGATGTAACACCAAGATAACCGATATAGACGAACTCTTCAAAGAAGGATTTAAGGCAGTATTCATTGGCGTAGGATTGCCTAGGGCGAGGAAGGTCGGTTTGCCCGGAGAGAATCTTAAAGGGGTTTATACTGCCTTAGAGTTCCTGAGGGATGTAATTACTAATAAGGGAAAGCCGAAGAAGACCAGGATCGGTAAGAGGGTGGTGGTCATCGGTGGGGGCGATGTGGCCATGGATGCTGCCTCCTGTAGCCTTCGACTCGGTGCAGAGAGGGTCGATGTCGCCTGTCTGGAAGGTTATGATGAGATGCCCTCCTCACCAGAGGAGAGGAGACTTTCCTGGGAAGAGGGAGTGGAGATCCATACCCGGGTCATGCCTTTAAGGATTATGGGTTCAGAGGGAAGGGTAACGGGATATAAAGGGATGGGCATCCGATGGCGCAAGCCCGGACTATTCGTTCCTTCCAATGCCATTCCCATCCCGGGAACAGAGTTCAGTCTCAAGGTCGATACCGTAATCGAGGCCATCGGCCAGATGCCAGATACGGAGAATGTCAGGGGATTCAAAGGAATAGAAAGCGTCGGTCCAGGTTATATTTTGGCAAAAAAGAAGACCTTCCAGACCTCCCGTCCTGGGGTCTTTGCTTGCGGGGATATTGTCAATCAGGGAGCCACTGTTGTCCAGGCAGTGGCCGATGGCAATGCGGCAGCAGAAGCCATGGATAAATACCTTAAAAAACAGGGAAAATCTTTGCCAAAGGCGAACAAGATCCTTGCTAATCCCTAAAGTAAGGAGGAAGTAACCATGAAAGAAGTTTCGGTTGATTTGGGAGTAGAGTTCTGTGGAATGAAGTTTTCTAATCCCTTTGTTCTCTCTGCTGCCCCGCCCACAGATGATCTGGATATGGTAAAGAGGGGACTGGAGAGAGGCTGGGCGGGAGCGGTCTTAAAGACCACCTCTGTAGAAGGAACACCAGTGGAACTAGTCTATCCCATGATCAGTGGTCTATCCTTTGAGAACAAGAAGATCGTGGGCTTGGGGAATATCGATCTCATCAGTGAGCATCACATCGATCTTGTGGAGAAGAGGATAGAGGCCTTAAAGAAGGAGTTTGGTAAGGAAAGGGTGATTGGGGCAAGCATCATGGGAGCAAGACAGGAGGATTGGCAACATCTAGTAAAGAGATTGAAGGCTGCGGGAGTGGATATTATCGAGTGCTCCTTCTCCTGTCCCCAGGGTAGTATGGGAGAGGTTCCCGGGGCCATGCTCGCCCAGTCTGTCCCTGCTACAGAGAAGGTGACCAGATGGGTAAAGGATGCTGCTGGAAAGACACCAGTAGTAATCAAGATAACCCCCATGGTGGCAGATATCGTGGCGGTAGCCCATGCGGTTAAGAAGGGAGGGGGAGATGCTATCTGTGCCTCTAATACCATCCCTTCCTTGATGGGGATCGACATCGAGAACTTCATACCCCATCCCAATGTAGCGGGAAAGACGACCTATAGCGGTCTCTCCGGTCCGGCAATAAAGCCCATTACCCTGAAGGTCATCTCTGAGCTCTCAAAGAACGTTGACCTGCCCATTACGGGAACTGGTGGTGCCGTTACCTGGATAGATGCCCTAGAGTTCATCCTCTGTGGGGCAACCACGGTCCAGTTCTGCACTGCGGTCATGCACTATGGCTACGACATCATCGAGGACCTCTGTGAGGGATTGGCCTTCTATATGGAGGAGAAAGGAATCTCTAAGGTAGGGGACTTAATCGGCAAATCCCTACCCTATATTGTCACTCACGATGAGCTTTCCCGGAAGAATCGGGTGACCTCGCATATCGACCTCAAGAAATGCGTGTGCTGTGGCCTCTGTTACTACGCCTGCCAGGATGGAGGGCACCAGGCCATTGAATTGGGAAGGGAGCGCAGGCCAGAGGTGGATGAGGAGAAGTGCTTTGGCTGTGGCCTCTGCAAATCTGCCTGCCCCATCGATGGCTGCATCGAACTGAAGGAGAGCGAAAAACCAAGAAAGATAGCCACAGTATAAGAATAGGCTCCAGGCCACAGGCTGTAGGCTACAAACAGATTGAATGAAGCTTGAGGCTTGAAGCTCTTTAGGGGAGACATTATGCCCAAGATATTAGTAGTGGATGCCGGTAAGTGTGTGGGCTGTCGGGATTGTGAACTTATCTGTTCTGCCCAGCATTACCAGACCTTTAAGTCCTCTCTCTCTGGGGTTGCTACCATCAAATTCGATGAGATCAGTCGGGATGTGCCCATGGTCTGCCAGCAGTGTGAGAAGCCCGCCTGCCAGGCGGTCTGCCCGGTGAATGCTATATCGAGGGATGAGGAGACCGCTGCTTTAGTCACTAACTACGATCTCTGTATCGGGTGTAAGGCCTGCGTCTCTGCCTGTCCCTTTGGCGCCATCCATTTCGATGATGAAGAGAAAAGACCCATCAAATGTGACTTATGTGATGGTGACCCGGATTGCGTGAAGATCTGTCCCTCAGAGGCCCTAAAGTATGAAGAGGCAGATAGGGCAACTATGGCCAAGCGCAGGGAAAGCATCGTGCACCTTCCAGAGTTACTTAAGCTAATTACGAGAGAGAAAGAGTAGTAAAAAAGGTTTACGGTTAACGGTTTACCCCCAACTCCAAGATTGGAGATTGATGTGTTCAAAGGGAAGGGTTATATCGGTAAAATCCTAAGGATCAATCTCTCTCAGGGAAGGATAAGTAAGGAGCCGTTACCAGACTTTGTCGCCAGGAACTACATCGGAGGTAACGGCTTCTCTGCTTATTATCTCTATCGGGAGCTGGAGCCAGGGATCGATCCCCTTGCTCCAGAGAATAAGATCGTTATCGGGACCGGACCATTGACCGGGACCCTCTGGCCCTCTTCGGGAAGATTCACTATCGGCGCTAAGTCTCCTCTCACTGGATTCTGGGGGGAGGCGAATTCTGGAGGGTTCTTCGGTGCCGAGTTAAAGTATGCGGGATACGATGCCCTTATTATTGAGGGAAAGGCGAAGAGACCGGTCTATATTGAGATATTTAATGAAGAGGTAGCCATCAAGGATGCCCGGCATCTCTGGGGAAGGGATACCAGAGAGGTTACCTTAGAACTAAAGAGAGAGGACAAGGAGACTCAGGTATTATGCATCGGTCAGGCGGGAGAGAACCTAGTGAGATATGCCTCCATCATCTCCAGCCTCCATCGGGCCCTGGGCAGAAGCGGTCAGGGTGCGGTCTGGGGGAGTAAGAATCTAAAGGCCATTGCCTGCCGGGGGACGGGAAGGATAGATGTCGCCCACTTCGCTAAATTTGTCGAACTGGCCAAGGAGGCCCATAGAAGAGTTAAGGAGGATGGGGCTGCCCGCCAGATGTTCACCTATGGGACGAACCTTTTGGTGAGCGCCAAGCAGGCCATTGGGGAGTTCGTCACCAGGAATCATTCTACAGGAGTCTTTGAGGGAGCAGATAAACTTGCCGCTGAGGTATTGAAGGAGAGGTTCCATGGTCGGCCGCGGGCCTGCTTCGGCTGTTCCAATGCCTGTAAAGAGGTCTATACCACCTCCCATTCCAATCCCTGGGCACCAGATATGGTCACGGAGGGCCCAGAGTATGAGGGAACCATGGCCTTCGGCTCCAACTGCGGAATCGATGATTACGATATGATTCTATATGTCTCTGATCTCTGCAATAAGTATGGTATTGACCAGATCTCCTTAGGGATCGCAATCTCCTTCCTAATGGAGTGCTATGAGAACGGCCTCCTCACCAAAGAGGACTGTGATGGCCTGGAACTCGGGTGGGGTAATAAGGAGGCGGTAGTTGCCCTTGCCCATAAGACAGCCAAAAGGGAGGGGATCGGTGATCTATTGGCAGAAGGGGTGAAGAGGGCCTCTTTGAAGTTGGGGAAGGAGACAGAGAGATTCGCCATGCATGTGAAAGGACAGGAGATATCGGGTCAGGATGGGAGGACCCATCGCTCTGTGGCCCTTACCCATGCTGTCGGTGCCCGAGGGGCAGATCACCTCCGCTCCTTGGTTACTGTGGATCAACTGGGCTATAAGGCTGCGGCAAGGAAGAGATACCAGGACCTATTCGAAGGTAAGTCTAAAAGGGAGCAGGAAGCGATATTGAATGAACTCTGTAACCCCTACTCAGAGAATTATAAGGCCTATGCGGTTAAGACTACCGAGGATGTCTTTGCCATAAGGGATGCCCTGGTCGTCTGCTGGTATACCTGTGGCTGGCCGCCCATCTTCTGGATAGATGACTTTGCGAAGATATTGCCTCTTGCTACGGGTGAAGAGGCCTTTGGTAGCATTGGGGAATTAATGAAGATCGGGGAGAGGCAGGTGAATGTTAAGAGGGCCTTCAATATCAGAGAAGGGTTGACCAGGCTAGATGATACCCTGCCCAAGAGGTTTACTGAAGAACCCATGCCCGAAGGTCCGGGGAAAGGTCAGGTGGCCAACCTCAAAATAATGCTCGATGAATACTATCGGCTCCGGGGCTGGGATCTAGAGACCGGGATGATTGAAAGGAAAACCCTGAAGAGATTAGATCTAGTGGAGGTGGAAGAGGAACTCGCTAGACTGAAGAAGGTGGTGGATTAGAAACGGTAAACCTCAGTTGCCAACAGGATAAACAGCCTTAGGGGCGGGCAAATTGAATAATAATTACTCATCAGCGGGGCAAGTAAAACGCACCGCTTAAAACGGTCAACCCATTACCCTAAACTGGAGTAAGAAATGGCTTTCAAGGGTGGCTATGCGGGGAAACTTCTCTATGTGGATCTGACAAAAGAGAAGATTGAGAAGGTTCCTTTAGACGAAGACCTAGCCAAGAAGTACATCGGGGGAGCGGGTCTGGCAGCCAAACTATTATTCGACTTAATCCCCAAGGGGATCGACCCATTATCTCCCAGCAATGTCCTGGGATTCTTTGTTGGGCCCTTAACCGGAACCTTATTCCCCCAGGCCTCACGATATACGGTAGCCGCCAAGAATCCATTGACCAATGCCTGGGGGGAGGCCCATAGTGCCGGCTTCTGGGGACCAGAGTTAAAGTTAGCTGGATATGATGGGATTATCTTTACTGGTAAAGCAAAAAGACCGGTCTATCTCTATATCGACAATGAGGAAGTGGAGATATGTAGTGCCAAGGGCCTCTGGGGAATGAAGACCTTTGAGGCCATGGATAAGGTCACCCAAATCCATAACGACCCTCAGATAGAGTCTGTGGCCATCGGTCCTGCGGGAGAGAACCTGGTGCGCTTTGCCGGTATCTTTACCAGAAATGGGAGGGTAGCGGCCCGAAGCGGTATGGGTCTGGTGATGGGGAGTAAGAACCTCAAACTCATTGCGGTAAGAGGAACGAAGGGGTTAGATGTCGCCCAACCGGATGAATACCTAGACAGTGTCAAGGCCTGGTATGATAAGGTCTTAAGCCATCCCTATACTGAGGGAAGGGTGAAGTATGGGACAACAGAACTCATCGATATGATGCAGTCCATTGGCAGACTACCCACCTACAATATGAGACAGGGGGTCTTCGATGAGTGGGAGAACATCTCCTGTGATACCTATCGAGATAAGTATCTCTTAAGACCACGGGCAGACTATGCCTGTATCCAGAGATGCGGTCGTTTTGTCTCTGTAGCAACCGGGCCCTATAAGTGTCTGGGTAAGGGGCCGGAGTATGAGTGTCTCTCTGCTTTAGGCTCGCGATGTGGGAATTCCAATTTAGCCTCCATCATCTATATCCATCACCTATGCGATGAATACGGAATGGATTCCATTGGTACGGGGAGTGTTATCGCCTGGGCCATGGAGTGCTATGAGAAGGGGATACTGACTGAAGAGGATACTGGAGGATTGGCCTTTAATTGGGGAGACCATGAATTAATCGTCAGGTTAGTAGAGATGATTACAAAGAGGGAAGGGATCGGTGATCTCTTGGCCGAAGGAAGCTACCGGGCAGCCAAGAGACTCGGGAGGGGAATGGAGTATGTCATGCATGTCAAGGGACAGGATATCGCCTCCCAGGAGCCAAGAGCCCAGAAGTCCATGGGATTGGCTGCGGCTACTGCAAGCCGCGGGGCAGACCATCTCTATGCCTTTCCCGTACTTGATGAAGGTGAGGTCTTTGCCAAGGAGATAAGGCAGTGGTATGGGACGGAGTATCTACCTGAGATTGGAGAGAGGTTAAGCCCCAAGAATAAGGGGTTTATGGTCTTTCACAATGAGAATTACTCGGTCTTGATAGAGTCCCTAGGGGTCTGTAAGTATGGGACCATGGTCCCTCCTGCTTTATACTATGAGGATATTATAAGGGCGATAGAGGTGACCATGGGCTGGAAGTTTAGCGAAAGAGAATTGAAGAAGGTTGGGGAGAGGATCGTTAATCTCAATCGGCTCTTCAATGTTAGAGAAGGGATCACGCGTAAGGATGATTCTTTGCCTGAGAGGCTGACTAAGGAGCCTGCTCCCTTGGGGATCCCCAAGGGACAGGTAGTGGAACTCGATACCATGCTCGATGAATACTACCAGTATCGGGGCTGGGACAAAAAGACAGGAAGGCCCACCAAGAAGAAGCTGAAGGAACTGGGACTAGAAGAGGAGGCAAAGAAGCTATAGGGGAGGTAGATGGGATGAAGATCTTCATTGATACGGCTAAGTTAGATGAGATCAAAGAAGCTTGTAGCTGGGGGATAGTGGATGGGGTAACTACCAATCCCTCCTTGATTAAGGAGGCGCTCGATAGTGAGAAGGCGAAAGGTAAGGATGTGGATATGGCCTCCTATATCCGGGAGATATGTGAGACGGTTGGGGAAGGGAAACCAGTCAGCCTGGAAGTGGTCAGCTTGAGGTCTGAGGAAATGGTCAAAGAAGCGCAAGTCCTCTACAATGAATTTAATCCTATTGCCCAGAATGTAGTAATAAAGATCCCTATCAACACCTATATGGAGGGAGGCGAGGCGACGAATTATGAGGGGTTAAAGGCCATAAAGCTTTTAAGTAAGGAGGGGATCCCAGTAAATGCAACCCTAGTGATGAACCCGGAGCAGGCCCTTCTGGCGGCAAAAGCAGGAGCCCGATATGCCTCCCCTTTTGCGGGAAGGGTAGATGACTATATAAGAAAGAATCTGGGGATGGAATTCGAAAAGGGCGATTACTTTAACCCTGAGAAAGAGCTGGATGAAGAGAGAAAGAGGGGATGGGAACTTGGTCAGGATAAGGGTATCCGTAGTGGGGTGGAATTGGTAAGAATAATCGTAAATATCTATAGGAATTATGGGATAAAGACAGAGATAATTGCTGCCAGCATGAGGAATGCTCGGCAGGTGAGGGAGATAGCCCAGAGCGGTGCGGACATCGCCACCATACCATTCCATGTTTTAGAAGAGATGCTCCAGCATCCTAAGACCGAGGAAGGAATTAAGAAGTTCTCGGAGGATGTAGTCCCGGAGTACCGCAAGTTGTTCAAAACTACTTGGGATTAAAGAGTGATGCGGTAATATGAGGAGGTAAAAAGAATGGCTAAGAAGAAAAAGCAGGTCTTTACTATCATCATGGAGAGCAAGGATCCCTATGTGGGCACCATCCAGGAGAATATTAAGGGTAAGAAAGCGCACTTCACCAGTGCCGGAGCCCAGATAGATTTTGTGGCCAAGAACATGATTGCTCCTGAGAAGGAATAATATGGACGAGAATAAAGAAAGGCATCTATGAACTGAGGGAGAGAACGAAGATAAAATAGTCTTTAATCTCAAGGGGATTCAGCTTAGTAAGATTCAAAAAGGCCGGACCAAGCTCTTCTTCAAAACAAGCAAAAATAACAGGGGTTAAGAGAGACATGCCTGGGATTTATACCGCAGCTA
>DLMW01000086.1:5130-8730 GCA_002478245.1 bacterium UBP18_UBA7526 | reverse complement strand
GGCTTGGTGCTAAAGAAAGGGTCATATATCCTGATAATATCTTCTTCAGGAATGCCCCTACCAGTATCTTGAATCCTCACCACAAAAAAATCTTCGTCCCTTCCGGTAGTAATATCCAATTTACCTCCTCTCTTTGGCAGAGCTTCAATAGCGTTGATGATTAGATTTGAGAGGGCACGCCCCATCTGTTCTCTATCCATCCTTACTATGGATGAACTAGAGGTAAATTTTTTATTCACTTGTATCTTTTCTAATCTAATTTTAGTCTTAGCAGATTCTAAAGTGTTTTTTAAGACCTTTTTTAAGAGCTTGTTAGCATCAGTAAGCTGTAAATTGAGTTTTGGCGGTCGAGCGCAGTTTAAAAGTTCGGTAATTAAATAGTTAGCCCTTTCTATGTTTCTTTTAATAATGTCAACGTCTTTAGCTCTGGGGTCATCTGGCTTAGTAGTTTCCTTGAGTTGTTCAACAGACATAGCCACATTAGTTAGGGGGTTTCTTATCTCATGAGCTATATTGGCGGCTATCCGCCCAGTAAAGGCAAGTTTCTCAGAATGAACTAACTCATCTTTACTCCCTCGTAGTTCTTCATAAGACTTTCTAAGCAA
Source organism: bacterium UBP18_UBA7526 (assembly GCA_002478245.1). Classification (GTDB taxonomy): domain Bacteria; phylum UBP18; class UBA7526; order UBA7526; family UBA7526; genus UBA7526. Next base: position 8,125 of record DLMW01000086.1, on the reverse strand, counting down.
TCTCAATTCATTTATAAGCTGGTCCTTTGTTTTCTCCTCATCCTTCATCTTTCCCCCTCCTTTCGTTCGGTATCCAGTACCTCAAGATAACCCCTATTTCGGGGCTTTCCCGCCTTTCTACTCCCCTACTTTTCGCTTTTTACTTTTACTTTCTACTCTCCTACTTTCACCGTAAGAGAGAGGTAACCTTATAGTAAATGTCGTTCCTTTCTTTACCTCACTTTCTACATCAATGGAGCCTTCGTGGTCTTCTATAATCCGGTGGACAATGGATAGCCCAAGACCCGAGCCCTCAGGCTTTGAGGTGAAGAAGGGGTCGAATATTCTATTAATCTCCTTCTCTGGTATGCCACAACCGGTATCAGTGAATTTTATTTCAAGGGAACCAGCTGCTTTTCTGTTTTTGGTACTAACGGTTAGGCTTCCACCATTAGGCATGGCCCACAGAGCATTACTTATCAGGTTCAAGAAGACCTGTTCCATCAGATCATCATCCACCCTTATCCTGGGCATACGCTTCGCATACCTTTTGACAATCTTCACCTTCTGGATCTTACATTTATGCTTTATCAGACGCAGGACCCTATCTAAGATTTTGTGGATATCCCTTTTCTTAAGGTTAAGTTTCCTTGGTCGAGCATAATCTATGAGTCCCCTGGTCACCCTATCCAATTTCTCCACCTTATCGCTAATGGCCTCTGTGAACTCTCTTCTGGGGTCACCCTCTTTAAATTTAGAGTGCAGATACTGGACACTCATCCCAATGATGGATAAAGGATTTCTGATTTCGTGGGCCACACCGGCCGCCAATCCTCCGGCAGCGATTAACCTCTCCCTTCTCACTAATTCATCGTGGGTCCTTCTTAACTCCTTATAGGCCTCGTCTAATTCAGCAAGGAGAGTTTCCGCCTCATTCTTTGCTCCCTCCAATTCTTTAGTCCTCTCCTTTACCCTCTTCTCTAAATCTGCCTTAGTCTCCTTTAATCTTTCTATTAATTTTTTATTGGCTATTACTAATTGCTGTTTCTCAAGGCTTCTTTTAACAGTCAATTTTAGTTCATCTGTACCGAATGGTTTAGGGATATAGTCATAGACCTCTTCCCTCATGGCCTCTCTTGCTGATTCCAAAGAGGGATAGCCAGTGATAATTACTATCTGGATATCAGGGTTGAATCTTTTAATGTGCCGGATTAAGCGCAAGCCATCCATCCCAGGTATCTTCAAATCTATGAGGGCTAAGTCAGGGATCTCTTTCTTTATTTTTCTCAATGCTTCTTTACTATCCTTTGCTCCTATTGGCCCATATCCCTCCCTTTTCAAGAATTCGCATATTGTTTCCCGAGCATCCTTTTCATCATCTACCACAAGAATCTTCTCTTTAGCCATCTTGCTTCCTCCATAAATGGATTAAGGTCGGTAGGCATCCCGGAAGGGTAGCCGGGAAATGAGATAACTAATCTCAATATCCTTGGGCAAGTACTTATCTACCTCATGCTTGATGCCCATGAATAGAATCCCGGTTTCACCCTCTTTTAGTGTCTCGCCAATTCTTTTGGCAATATAGGCATCTCTTTTACTCAGTAACTCCTTACCTATCTCTTCATACTCCTTAATCGCTCTTTCCTTTTCTCCTAATTCTCTCGCCTGAGCAATGTCCCGGAGGCATCCATACTCCTTGAGGAGTAGTTCAGCGCTTTCCGTTCCTTCTATCTTAGCCCCCTTCTTTATCAAATCTAAGATTATTCCATGGTTTATGCTTCCTGCCCGGGCCACTCTACGTACAATCTCCATCTCTTTGCCACAGACTGGCAGGCCATCCTGATATATTCTTACCTTCTTATGGTCTAATCTCAAACCTGCTAATCTCTCTCTTATCCCCTGCCACATATCTTTGACTGCCCTCTTTTGTTCCTGCCACCTTTCTTTGCCAAACCTTTCCAGATACTCCTCTTTTAGAGAACCGGCCAGGGAGCCCATATCTGCCTCGGTATGGATGCTGGGAATATAAATAATCTTTCGCATTCACCTACTTTTTACTTTTAGAGAGAGGGCGTCTCTGAGAACCGCCTTTATAAAGTCTAGGCTAAAGGGTTTGGTAACATAATCGAAAGCCCCTAACCTCATGGCCTCCCTTGCTGTCTTCAGGTCTCCATAGCCAGTAATCATGACTACCGCTATACTCTCATCTATCTTCTTTATCCTCTCCAATACCTCTATTCCATCCAGGCCGGGCATCTTAATATCCAAAAGTACCATATCTGGTCTCTCTTTCCTGACCAGGGCCAGAGCATCCTTCCCATTGAGAGCGGTCAGTACCCGATAGCCTTCCCCAGGTAGAGTGTCCTGAAAAAAATCGCAGACATCCCTTTCGTCATCTACTACCAAGATATTATTGGGCATCATCCTCCTCCTTTGTAACTGCTTAGTAACCTTCTTCATATTACTTAGGGCTCTCTTTCAGAACGCTCTTTATAGCCTCTCGGAAATGTCTGGCCGTGATCTGGAGTTTGGAGTAATCCTTTCTCTTATCCCTTAAGAACTCCCGAATGCTAATCATGGAGGCCTCCCGGCAGATGGCCTCGATATCCGAGCCTACCCGATCCTTGGTCTCCCTGGCTAAGGCCTTGAGATCCACATCCTCTGCCAGGGGCTTGCCCTTGGTATGGACCTTGAATATCTCATGCCTCTCCTCCTCATCCGGGATGGAGAGTTCCAGGATCATATCGAATCTTCCCGGTCGTAGTACTGCAGGATCGAGGATGTCTATACGGTTGGTGGCTGCTAAGACTACTACCCCTTTGAGCTCCTCAATGCCATCCAGTTCGCTCAAAAACTGGCTGATTACCCTCTCCGTAACCCGGGCATCACCACCCGCCATTCCCCGCTGAGGAAGAAGGGAGTCTAACTCATCGAAGAATAAGATGGAGGGGGAGGCCTGGCGGGCCTTCTTAAACACCTCTCGTACTCCTCTCTCCGAGTTGTGCACAAACACACC
>DLMW01000086.1:3922-4898 GCA_002478245.1 bacterium UBP18_UBA7526 | reverse complement strand
CTTTAGCGACAACAAGATCCCAATAAATATCACCATCCATGTGTCGCTCTGGTGATTGTAGCTCACGTCGGAGTTTTAGATTCGAGATATACTCACGCACAGCTTGGGTCTTCTTTTCTTTTATAAAACCTATCTCTTCCACAAACGTTTTGAGGAAGCCGGACCACAAGAACCGCACACGATAACTCGTTGAGCCTGTCCGCTCCTTTTTCGTGCGACAGCGCGCGACGATTCCAAAATAGTTCAAAAGCAGCATGAGGTCATTTGCTAATTGTCTGCTCATTGAGTTGACCTCTATATATCTACCACTGAAGTACCCATCACCGCTGATATACCCCCTTAAAAACGCGGCAACCGCTGATTTCTTTGCCGAGAGTATCACCCGTGGGACACCTTTCTTTTCTGCCCCGCCTGGTAGTCCAAGCACGTGTTTCATGAACGCCTTAAGTGGCAAGGATGAGATGATAATATCCCGGCCCTTTGAGCGAGGTTTTTTATATACCGAAACTTTAGCGAACAGTTTTTTACAAAGTTTCACAATATATTTTGCCTCTGTAGTTGATGTGCTTATCTTCACCCCGTATTGCATATAGGAACCTTCGGCCACCCATAATCCAAGAAATGTTGCGAGGTCCTCATCCAGTTGAAGGACAGCGGGCAGACTGTATTTTCTATATCTGGATGTTATCTCCAATGCTCGTGGGTCATAAGCAATGTCAGCGGCATCCATGAGCGAGAGAAACGCGTCGATTTGCATCGCGGCCCTTTTCGCATAAGCGTAAACATTCTTTGGCTCCTTCCTGATGATTTCCGCAACTTTGACGGCACCCAGCTTTTCTATCGCCTGCGCCACGTATTGCTGACCATTGTTAACGTATAGCGCTAGATTCTTCCCGCGCAGCCCACCGAGTACATTGACTTCTTTCACCGTTTCTGGCGGACGTATGTACCTGGGCACCGCGATTCTAGTTTCATT
>DLMW01000086.1:0-3763 GCA_002478245.1 bacterium UBP18_UBA7526 | reverse complement strand
TCATTCGGGATAACTTGGTCGGCAATTATCTCCTGAAGACCTTTTGACCCCTTAATAAACACACTGTGGCCACCCGTTACGTGTACCTCCCTCCCGGTTTCGGTTACCAAAACGTCCAAATAGGGTGGTGCCAGATGTTTGATGAAGTCCGTCACCTTCGAATGCCTTGTTTGGTAATTGTCCGTCACAGTGGGTGCTTGGATATTTTCTTTCTCCCCTCTCTCAACTAGCTCGCCTATGCTGATACGCTGTAGCATGCCATCTTGTGTAATTAAAATTTCCTCATTGAATGGCAGGGATTCGCCCACCCACTTTGAGATGAGCTCCGGACCCTTGACTGAGATAAAGTTTACTTCACTCTCCCTGGCTAAGGCCTTAGCCAGTAGGGTCTTCCCCGTTCCCGGTGCTCCAGATAAAAGTATCCCCCTGGGAGGCCTGGTCTTGGCCCTGGTGAATAATTCCCCATGCTTCAGGGGCCATTCCACCGCCTCGATCAGGGTCTCCTTCACCTTCTTCAATCCCCCGATATCATCCCATCTGACATCCGGGACCTCAACGAAGACCTCCCTTATGGCAGAGGGGCCCACCTCCTTTAAGGCCTCCCTGAAGTCATCCATGGTGACCTCCAACTGGGAGATGGTCTCGTAGGGGATCTCCTCTAATTCGAAGTCGATAGCGGGGAAGATCTTTCTCAGAGCGCACATGGCGGCTTCTCTGGCCAGGGACTCTAAATCCGCTCCCACAAAGCCATGGGTAATGGAGGCTATCTTCTCTAAATCTACATCCTCTGCTAAGGGCATTCCCCGGGTATGGATCTCCAATATCGCCTTTCGGGCATTCTTATCCGGGATGCCGATCTCGATCTCCCGATCAAACCTGCCCGGCCTTCTCAATGCGGGATCAATAACATCCGGGATGTTGGAGGCTCCAATGACGACGATCTGGCCCCGGGGCTGTAATCCATCCATGAGGGCCAATAACTGGGCAACCACCCTCTTCTCCACCTGCTTCTCGCCCCCCAGCTCTTCCCTTTTGGGAGCGATGGCATCCAGCTCATCCAGGAAGATGATTGCTGGGGCATGGGCCTGGGCCTCTTCAAAGATGCTTCTCAGATGGGCCTCACTCTCCCCATAGAACTTGTGCATGATCTCCGGACCAGAGAGATGGGTAAAATAGGCATCGGTCTCATTGGCCAGGGCCCGGCCTATCAGGGTCTTACCACATCCTGGCGGCCCATAAAGAAATACCCCCTTGGGCGGCTCGATGCCTAGCCTCTCAAATACCTGGGGATACTTAAGAGGCAGTTCAATCATCTCCCTCACCCTTTGCTTCTCCTTCTCCAATCCTCCGATATCCTCATAGGTGACCCTGGCCTCCCTCTCCTTTGCCTCGACCTCCCCCTTAATCTGGATGCGTGTTCCGGGATGGATGAGAACCACCTCTTTAGGAACCGTGGAATCCACCTTAAAGTCCTGGCGCTGGGTACCAAAGAGGGTGGCCCTTATCCTGTCCCCTTCTCTTAAAGGAAGGCCCTCTAAGAGGCTTCCGATATATCTCATATCCCCCCTCACCGCTCTCATCAGGGTTAAGGGGGAGAGGATCACCTTCTCCGCTGGTTTGTGGGATATCTTCCCGATGCTCACCTTCTCCCCCAATCCAATCTGAGCATTCTCCCTTATTATTCCATCCATCTGGATAATTCCCTTTCCCCGATCCTCCAGATAGGCAGGCATGGCCTTGGCCACTGCCCTTCTCTTTCCCTTGATCTCAATTATGTCTCCCACCTCAGCCTTTATTCTCTCCATATCCTTGGGATCCAGGCGGGCTATGGCTCTCCCTACATCCCGGCTCTGGGCTTCTGCTACCTTCAGAGTCATCCTCTCTGCCATATTATTTTCCTCATGTAATAGTTACTGCGTCCTGATAAATCGGGACATTTACCATCAGTTACTTTATATTACCGGATCACTTTTTCTGGGGTTTTCTTAATAGTCTAATCTCTAAGATCTCATTCTTATACGAGGATTTTACCTTCTGGGCATCCACAACAAAGGGTAATAGGAACTCCTTATAGTACTTTATATTGCCCCTGGCCTTGGCGCTAATATCGAGAATATCGTCCCTAATCTCAAAATTGATATCCTCTTCCAGAGTTCCGGGCAGTTGGGCAATTACTACTAAATCGTTTGCCTTCTTAAAGATGTCCACTATAGGTTCGGCAACCTTCTCCACTAGAAGGGTCTGGTCATAGCGCGCAAATTGGGGCTTGGTGGTGAAGGCCCAGGTGCGCTTAGGGGGGAAGATTCTTTCCTTCTCAAACATCTTTACTTTGGGTAAAATGCTTATTCTCCCTAAACCTATGGTGGATCGCCTTGCCGGGATGAGTTTTCTCTCATCCCAGATGTTGCGCATGGTCCTGATATTATGCATCCTTTTAACCATATAGTTCTCCCAACTTAAGTGTCCGCCAGGGCCTTTCTTGTCATGGTCAGCATCTCATCTAAAGGGAATGGCTTGTAGAGACAAGCGTAAGCACCGTAAGCCAGGGCCTCTTTGACTAAATCTTCCACAGAATAGCCGGTCATCATTACGGTTACCGTTTCGGGGCTTATCTTCTTAATTCTCTTGAAGGCTTCGGTGCCGTTCATATTAGGTAGTTTGATATCCATGAAGATGATATGAAATCCATCATCCTCTACCGCTTTAATCGCTCTTTCTCCATCCTCCGCTCCAATAACCTCGTGTCCCTCCCCCCTCAGTAGCTCGCAGACGGTCTCCCGGAAATCCTTCTCATCGTCCACCACCAGGATCTTAGCCCGCCTTTTCTCTCCGGATATCATGAGGGTTCTCCTTTCCTCTTTTTGAAGAGCGATTTGAACTCCTCAAGTTCCTCTGGTTTCCGCCAGCCGGAGAGCCCACTTCTCCAGACCTCAATCTCCCCCCCTTTTATTACCCCTTCTAAGATCCACTTTTTCAATTGCTCAGCGCGCACTGAGCGGTAGTATCTATTCCCCTTTCTGAGGTCATACCTTACCTCTCTTTTGGCCATCTTTTTCCCCTTTTTTTCCATCTTTATTTCTGACCCCGCCCAGCTTCGCTAGAGCGGATTCTGGAGTTTTTTGATTTGGCTCTGGAAGCTGGCGGCAAGTAAATGGTAAGGGTGGTTCCTTTGCCAGATTTACTCTTCACCTCTATGCTTCCTCCATGGCTGGTGATAATCCCATGGCTTACGGCTAATCCCAGACCAGGACCCATCTCCTTGGTGCTGAAGAAGGGATCGAAGACCTTGATCAGGTCTTTCTCAGCGATGCCCTTGCCAGTATCAGAAAAAGAAATCTCTACAAATTCCCCCTTTCTCAGGCGCTCTGGGCCAATATCAGCAGCCCTCCGCGTCACTATTTTCAGTTCCCCGCCCCGGGGCATGGCTCCCTGGGCATTCTGGACGAGATTGATAAAGACCTGTTCCAGCCTGAGGGCATCCCCCATTACTTTAGGTAACTTAGTATCGTATTCTTTGATTATCTTAATATTTTTCATTGGGGGAAGATGTTCTGCTATTAAGGATAATGATTCCTCAATAATCCTATTAATATTCAGGGGCTTGAGTATGAGATGCGGTGCTTGGGAGAAGTCCAAAAGATCGCTGATAATCCTCTTACCGCGCAATAAAGCTTTCTCTATTCTCCTTATCGCCTTTCGCCATTTCCCTAAGTCCTTAACATCCATCTTCTGGGCGAGCATCTGGATATTCATCGAAATAATA
>DLMW01000049.1:2673-9272 GCA_002478245.1 bacterium UBP18_UBA7526 | reverse complement strand
AAAGAAGAAGATTAGGGAAGGAGACACTTTTCTCTTCGAGATCGAGGCCCCAGATGAGATTATGGACTATATCATTCCCAAAGGCTCCATTGCTTTGGATGGAATAAGTCTGACCATTGTTGATTTTAACAAAAATAGATTCTGTGTCTCTATCATCCCTCATACTTTAGAAGTGACCACTTTAGGCTTTAAAAAAGTGGGAGATAAGGTCAATCTCGAGGGAGACATGATTGGTAAGTACGTCTTTAAAATGATAAAGGGAGAGAAAAGCGTTACTTTAGATCTTCTGAAAAAATACGGTTACCTAAAGGTGAAGAAATGAAGTTCGATTCAATAGAGGAAGCGATTAATGAGATTAAAAAGGGGAAGATGGTCATCGTCTTGGATGATGAGAGCAGGGAGAATGAGGGGGACCTGGTCATAGCGGCAGAGAGGGTAACCCCAGGGGCGATTAACTTCATGGCAAGATATGCCCGGGGGTTAATCTGTCTTTCCATTATTGGAAAAAGATTAGAAGAACTCAATATCTCATTGATGGAGCCGGAGAATACCAGTCTCTTGGGAACCGCTTTCACGGTATCTATAGACACTAAAAAGGGGACTACTACGGGCATCTCGGCTTACGATCGCGCGACAACCGTAAGAACGGTCTTAGATCCCAAGACAAGGCCAGAGGATCTCGCTCGCCCAGGGCATGTCTTTCCTCTACGCTATAGGGAGGGAGGGGTCCTGGCCCGCGCCGGCCATACTGAGGCAGCAGTAGACTTGGCAAGATTAGCTGGACTATATCCGGCAGGGGTAATCTGTGAGATTCTGGCTTCCGATGGAACCATGGCCCGCTTGCCGGAGCTAAGAAAGCTTGCTAAAAAGCATAATTTGAAGATTGTTACTATTGCCGATCTCATTAAATATCGGCGCCAGAGGGAGAAATTGATCAGAAGAATAGTGGATTTCGATCTGCCCACTCATTATGGAGATTTTAAAGGGATATTATATGAGAGCATCCTGGATAGAGAGCACCACATCGCCCTGATCATGGGAGATATTAAGAAAAGGAAGGATGTCCTGGTTCGGGTTCATTCCCGGTGTCTGACAGGCGAAGTCTTCAGATCCTTAAGATGCGACTGCGGGGCACAGCTCGAGGTAGCACTAAGGGCCATAGCGAAAGAGAAATGTGGGGTACTGCTCTATATGCATCAGGAGGGAAGGGGGATAGGCTTGATGCATAAGTTAAGAGCTTACCACCTACAGGATGAGGGAAAGGACACGGTAGAGGCGAATATTGAACTGGGACTTAGGCCAGACTTAAGGGATTACGGGATTGGAGCCCAGATCCTGGTGGATTTGGGATTAAAGAATATCAGGCTTTTGACTAATAACCCGCGGAAGATCGTGGGTCTGGAGGGATATGGCCTGAAAGTGGTAGAGAGGGTTCCCATAGAAATCCCAGCAACGAGAATAAGCAAGAGATATCTAAAGACGAAGAAAGAAAAGTTAGGACACATCCTTAAATTGAATGGATAAGCAAACGGGAAAGTGAGAAAGTAGGAATTGATGCAAAATGAAAAATTAGCAATGTAAAATTAACAATTTCTGTGATAATCCGGGGGTAAAAGGGGGTGAGAGAAATGGCGAAGACCTATGAAGGGAAGGTCTTGGCAAAGGGGAAAAGATTTGGTATAGTAGTGGCCAGGTTCAATGAGTTCGTTAGTGAGCGGCTCTTAGAGGGAGCACTGGATGGCCTTCTGCGCCATGGAGCAGATGAGAAGGATATTACCGTGGCCCGGGTGCCCGGCTCCTTTGAAATCCCCTATGCGGCAGACAGAATGGCAAAGAGCGAAGAGTTTGACGCTGTAATCTGCTTAGGGGCCATCATCCGGGGGACTACTCCCCACTTTGAGTATGTAGCGAGTGAGGTCGCAAAGGGGATAGCCTCCATTAGCCTCTCTAGCGGTGTTCCTACCATCTTTGGGGTGATTACTGCCGACTCCATAGAGCAGGCCATCGAGAGGGCAGGAACAAAGGAAGGGAATAGAGGACGGGATGCAGCCATTACCGCTATCGAGATGGCTGACCTCTTCTCTCAACTGAAGAAATAAAGCTAGAAGGTTCACGGTAGACTGTAAACGAGATCACATTATTGGAGATATTTATGAGCAGACGCCATAGGGCCCGAGAACTGGCTTTGCAGATTCTCTTCCAGCTGGATAGTAGCCAGGAGGATCTAAAAGGGACTCTGAAGACCTTCTGGTTCCTTCATAGACATCCCAGAGAGATAAAGGAATTTGCCAATCGACTGGTAAAAGGCGCCCAGGAGAATCTCAAGGCCATTGATGAGAAGATAGCTCGCTATGCTAAACATTGGGAGATCAAACGCATGCCCATTGTAGATAGAAATATCCTTCGCCTGGGAGCCTACGAGATCCTCTATTGCCCAGATATCCCCATTAAGGTAAGTCTGAATGAAGCGGTAGAATTAGCCAAGAAGTTCTCCACAGAGAGATCCAGCCAGTTCGTCAATGCCCTCCTGGATAGGGTCGCCCACGAGAAGAGCAAGAAGTAACAGGCTGCAGTTGAAACTTGAGACCTGTAGCTCGAAGCAGGGGAAGAGTATGTCCGAAAGGTATGTTGACCCCTTCCCTATACATAGGAGTGGGGTAGATCTTCATATCCATACTACCATCTCGGATGGGGCGCTTACTCCTGAAGAGGTAGTAGAGTATGCCCACAGAAAGGGATTGGTAGCAATCGGGATAACAGACCATGATGTTACGGAGGGAATCGAGATAGCGTTTCAAGCCGCCTCTAAGTACGGATTGGAGATCGTCCCGGGAGTAGAACTCTCCGGTGATTATGGAAAGAAGGAGGTTCACATCCTGGGCTACTATATGGATTGCAATAACGAAGAATTCCAGAAGAAACTAGCTCTTTTTAGAAAAGTAAGGTATGAGAGGGCAGAGGAGATGGTCAAGAGGCTAAAGGGTTTAGGGATAGAGATCGATTTTAAAAGGGTGGAGGAGATTGCGGGAAAGGGTTCCATCGGTAAGCCCCACATCGCCCAGGTTCTGGTTGAGAAAGGATATGCCTCAAATATCCCAGAGGCTTCCTGGCGGTATCTGGGAAGTAGAGGTCCGGTCTCTGTTCCTAAGTATAAGTTAGAACCCTCTGAGGCCGTAGATATTATCCTGAGGGCTGGGGGTATCCCGGTTCTTGCCCATCCCGCAGGGACAAAGGTCGATGAGCTTATCCCCTATTTAGTAAAGAATGGGCTTAGGGGTCTGGAAGCCTATGATGCTATAAACCCTCCCGCTATTGCCCGTTACTACGTAAGCCTTGCCCAGAAGTATGGTCTCTTAGTTACGGGAGGGAGTGACTGCCACGGAAGGGTAAAGGGAGAGACGCGCATCGGAAAGCTGAAGGCTCCCTATGAAATCATAGAAAGATTAAAGGAAGCCAAATTCAAGCTAAGCAAATAGAAACAGACTGGCTGAGGGATAAAATGAGCACCACCCTAATTTTGATAAGGCATGGGGAGACACCTTACAACCGGCATAAAAGATACCAGGGGCATAGGGATACGCCTTTGACAAGCAAGGGGAAGAGGCAGACGAAGGAGATCGCCCTAAGATTAAGAAACGAGCCTCTAGATGCCATTTACGCTAGCGACTTAAAGAGGACAAGATACACAGCCCAAGCCATAAATCGTTATCACTCCTTGAAGATAAACATCCTCCCCCAATTGAGAGAGATTGATTTTGGTGATTGGGAGGGGAAGACGCATGATGAGGTTCAAAGGGAGTGGGGGGGTCTTCTCGATGGGTGGGAAAAAGAGCCTTCTAAGATTAAGATCCCCAGAGGAGAAAGTATTAGAGGTTTAGCAGAACGCGTAAGATCTACGGTAAAGAAGATCCTTAGTGACCATCCAGACCAAAGAATAGCCATTATTACTCATGGAGGGCCGATCCGCATCGTCCTCCTGGATGCGCTGGGTCTGGGACTCAATAATTGGTGGAAGACGATTACCAGTAATGGAGGAATCTCGGTCATCGAATATCAGAGTAAGAGTGCGAAAGTTCTGCTCCAGGATGATACCCCCCATTTAAAAATTTAACCCTGCCCCTTTATGCTCTAAGTGATACTTTAAAGAGTAAAGGGGTTGACAATCGGGATTTGTTGTGTTAGTATCTAATTACGGTGAACCCCGCCCCTCATAGCGGAGCGGGGTAAATATGTGAGTATCCAGGTGGAGGGAATCCGGTGAGAAGCCGGAGCGGCCCCGCCACTGTGGTCCCCCACCTATGATAAAATAGGTGAGAGCCTTGAACCTAACGTAGGATTACAGACAGAACCACTGGCTGATAAAGGCTGGGAAGGTTTGGTTTAAGGTGGGGGAGAGCCAGGAAACCTCGCCGGATACTAAAGTGACTGGCCTTCGCGGGAAGGTTGAGGTACTTTTTTATCCCCAAGGTTCCCTCAAAAAGGCCTTGGGGATTTTTTATGACACGAATAAAATTTTCAGTCTTCTGTTTTTTGATTTTAACTGTAAACTGTTAACCCAGAGCGGAACCATATGGTTCAGGTCAGAGCGAGGTAGAAATGGGGAAATTAATATTCATCACTGGGGGAGCGAGAAGTGGCAAGAGCGCTTTCGCCCAGAAGTTGGCCGCTAGATTAGGTAAGAAGGTTACCTATATTGCTACTGCGCAAGCAAAAGATAAGGAGATGGAACTTAAGATAAAGTTTCATAGGAAGAATCGTCCCTCTCACTGGAAGACAATAGAGGAAGAGAAAGATATTACTGAAGTATTATCTCGTGGAGCAAAAAAGAGCGAGGTCATCCTATTGGATTGCCTTACCCTCTTAATCTCTAATCTATTATTGAGCAGTAGGAAAGATGTTTTAAAAGAGGTTAGGCAACTGGTAGGTAGAATAAAAGAGATTAAAGCAACCACCTTAATCGTCTCCAATGAGGTAGGGATGGGCATCGTCCCAGATAATAGGTTAGCCCGAAGATTTAGAGATATAGCAGGGGAAGCAAACCAGATAGTTGCCCAGGTAGCAGATGAGGTCTATTTAGTAGTATCTGGGATTCCAATAAAAGTTAGATAGTGATATTTACCTTTGTATTTCCTATAGGAAAAATATAAAAAACCAAATCAAATCTTATCTAAAGGGGGGAATATAAATGGGAAGGATTGAGGAGACAATCAAAAGAATAAAGCCTTTGAATGAAGAATTAATGGAAGAGGCTCAAAGGAGACTGGATAATCTCACTAAACCGAAGGGGTCATTAGGGAGATTAGAAGAATTAGCCAAAAGAGTGGTAGGAATTACTGGGGAAGAGAACCCTTCCCTAAAGAATAAGGTCATCTTCACCATGGCTGGGGATCATGGGGTAGTTGAAGAAGGGGTGAGTGCCTTTCCCCAGGAGGTAACCTCTCAGATGGTCTATAATTTCCTAAAGGGCGGAGCAGGAATAAATATCTTAGCCCGGCATATAGGAGCAAGGGTTGGTGTAGTGGATATGGGAGTAGCCAGCGAATTAAAAATTAAAAATGAAAAATTAAAAATTAAAAAGATTGGTTACGGAACGAAGAATATGGCCAAGTCTCCAGCCATGACTAGGGGGGAGGCAATTAAATCCATTGAGGCCGGAATTGGGATATTTGAGGAAGAGTATAAAAAGGGCGTCGACATACTGGGTTTAGGAGATATGGGGATCGGGAATACCACGCCCTCAAGTGCCATCACCGCAGTCATTACGGGCAGACCGGTAGAGGAGGTTACTGGCCGGGGAACGGGGATTGATGATGGAATATTTGAGAATAAGATAAAGGTGATTAAGAGGGCCATAGAATTGAATAAACCTAATCCCAAAGACCCGATAGATGTTTTAGCCAAAGTAGGAGGATTTGAGATCGGGGGACTGGCTGGGGCATTTCTTTCGGCGGCATCTTACAGGATACCAGTGGTTAGCGATGGTTTCATCGTTACTACTGGAGCATTGATTGCCTTCGCATTAGAACCCAAGGTGAAGGATTATATCTTTGCTAGCCACTCTTCAGTTGAGATAGGTCATGGGGCCATTTTGGAGAGGATGGGATTGAAACCTTTATTAGATTTAGATCTGCGCCTGGGTGAGGGAACTGGTGCCTGCTTAGGGATTAGTCTCATTGAGGCTGGAGTGAAGATACTGACCCAGATGGCGACCTTTGAATCCGCTGGAGTCTCTAAAAGTCTGGAGGAGAAATGATGGGTTTATTAACTGCTCTGCGATTCTTAACTCGAATCCCGGTTGGGGAATTTCCTAAAGATGAGAAAAAATTGGGAGAGTCCCTGGCCTACTTCCCCATCGTGGGGCTGATTTTGGGTGGGATCTTAGTCCTGATTAACTGGGGCTTCTCCATTATTCTGGCGCCTCTCATAGCGGATGCCTTAACCATCGTTTCTTCAATCATCCTGACCGGAGCCTTACATATCGATGGCTTTATCGACACTATCGATGGGCTTGCTGGCGGAAGATCGAGAGAAGAGATTTTAAAAATTATGAGAGACAGCCGGGTAGGCGCCTTCGGCATGGTGGGGGTAGTCTCTTTGAT
>DLMW01000049.1:0-2552 GCA_002478245.1 bacterium UBP18_UBA7526 | reverse complement strand
TCTTTGATAATGGTTAAGTTAGTCCTGCTTCATGAGATGCCTCTAGCGATAAAAAAGGAGGCCATACTTCTCTTCCCGGTTATGGGGAGATGGGCTATGGTGATCGCCAGTTCCTTATCTACCTATGCCCGAAAGGAAGGGATAGGTAAAGCCTTCATTAACTATTGCGGAAGAAAAGAATTAGTCATTACCAGTTTATCTACCCTAATAATTACCGGAGGTCTTTTAAAAATCCTGGGTCTGGAACTATTCTTCTTTATCTTAGCCATAACCTCTCTTCTGACGAGATTTATTTCTAAGAGGATTGTGGGAATGACGGGCGATACCTTAGGAGCAGTAAATGAGATAATGGAGGTGGGAAGCCTATCCATTCTTTTCTTATTGTTCAATCTTACCAGGGAAATTCTATGAAAGTAGCCAGAGGCACTATCGCAAATGAATTAAGAGAGAGACTAAAAGAGGCGGTGCAGAAAAATGGGGCAGAGGGGCTACTCTTCTCTGGGGGATTGGATACCAGTATCTTAGCGATTTTAAATCCCAAGCTGAAGGCCATCACAGTCAGCCTGGAATCTTTTGGCAGGGATATCCCATACGCTGAGTTAGTAGCCCGGAATTTGAAACTAAACCATTACCAGAGAAAGGTGAGCATAGATGAAGCGATAGATTCTATTCCCGATGTCATAAGAATCCTCAAAAGCTTTGACCCAGCGCTTCCCAATGACCTCGTTATTTACTTTGGCTTAAAGCAGGCAAAGGAGATGGGGATAGCAGAGGTAATGACTGGGGAGGGAAGCGATGAGCTCTTCGCTGGCTATGATTTTATGAGAAATATCCAGGATCTGAACGAGTATCTGAGAAGAATAGCTAAAACCATGTCTTTTAGTTCTAACCGATTGGGCGACTTTTTTGCCATCAAGATTAAACAGCCCTTTCTGGACAAAGAATTCCTCGACTTCTCTCTTAGACTACCCTTAAAACTTAAGATCAAGGAGGAAAAGGGAAATTTATGGGGTAAATGGATCCTGCGCCAGGCTTTTGAGAAAATGCTACCCGCTAAGATTATCTGGCAGAATAAAAGGCCATTGGAAAAGGGCTCAGGGATGACCAAAATTCGCGAGATTATTAGCGAAAAGATCTCGGACGAGGAATTTGAAGAGGCGAAGAGATCCTCTTCAATAAAGTTTATAAACAAGGAGCACTTCTACTACTACAAGATCTATATGAAAGAGATAGGGCGAATCCCTAAGCCCAAGATGGAGCAGAAAGCCTGTCCGGGTTGTGGTGCAGGCATGGATATTGGTGCTTTTCACTGTAAGGTTTGCGGAAATGTAGAACCATTAACACCGCCTAGGTGTTAGCGGTTGGGAGGGAGAAAAGGGAGTGAAGGCATTTGTTTCCTGGAGTGGGGGCAAGGAGACGTCCTTGGCCTGTTATAGGGCAATACAAGATCAGGGCAACAAAGTGGTCTACCTTTTGAATATGGTATCAGAGGATGGTAAGCATTCTCGCTCCCATGGACTCGACCCCCGCCTCCTGAGAGCCCAAGCCCATGCCCTGGGCATCCCCATTATCCAAAAAAAGACCACCTGGGAAAGCTATGAGAGGGTTTTTAAAAAAACAGTTTCCGAATTGAAAAAGGAGGGTGTTAAGATAGGCATTTTCGGTGATATTGGACTTCGGGAACACCGTGATTGGATCGAGAGGGTAGGTAGAGAAATCGGGATTAAGCCATCACTGCCTTTATGGAAAGAAGACCGGGGGAAATTGCTTGAGGATTTTATCCAGGCTGGTTTTGGAGCCATTGTGGTGGCTACTAAGGCCGATTTATTAGGTAGAGAGTGGCTGGGCCGGAGGATAGATGAAGAATTCCTAGAAGACCTAAAGAGAGTAAGCGATATCGATCTCTGTGGAGAGAAAGGAGAATACCATACCTTTGTCTATGATGGGCCTATCTTCAAAAGGCCTGTGAGATTTACAACGGGCAGAAAGGTGTTTAAAGATAGGCATTGGTTCTTAGAAATTATTCCTGAGAGAGACACTAAATGACCTGTAGAAGAGTGCCATTTCTAACCTTTGTGGTAGGTCCTTATAGAAAGGTGAAGGTCAATTTAGCTGGCTGCAATTTTGATTGTAAAGGGTGCTTTGCTATCGCCAAGCAGGAAGTGGGAAGGGTCTTCTCAGTTGAGGGACTTTTCCATTTACTTATTAAATCCTCAAAAGTCATTCTCGGGGAAATGGTTGACGATGTTCAGTTTACTGGTGGCGAGCCAACAATGAAAGTAGGTTATTTACTTTCTTTAATCCGAAAATTAAGAGAATTCCGGGTGAGTA
The DNA here is from genome assembly GCA_002478245.1 of bacterium UBP18_UBA7526. Taxonomy (GTDB): domain Bacteria; phylum UBP18; class UBA7526; order UBA7526; family UBA7526; genus UBA7526. Next base: position 221 of record DLMW01000049.1, on the reverse strand, counting down.
AAATTGGTATCTCAACCAATGGTTATCTGCTTTGTCGGGATTTAGTTGCTGAACTAAAGTCTTTAGACGTGAATTATATTAAATTAGACTTGAAAGCATATAGCGATAAAATTCATAGATGGTACACGGGTGAGAGCAATATCAATGTACTAAAAGCAGTAGAGTTATTAAGTCAACAGGATTTTAATTTTTACATCCGTACAATATTTATACCAGATATA
>DLMW01000056.1:8322-8452 GCA_002478245.1 bacterium UBP18_UBA7526 | reverse complement strand
GAATCCTCCTCTCTCCGCCAAACTTCCGTAAAGGGATTCGAAGCCGAGCCGAACGCCACTGGTCCGAGTGAGGCCGGCCGGCTTCGGAGGAGGAGCGAAAGCGACGGGGGAGAAGGAATCCTCCTCTCTC
>DLMW01000056.1:6862-8156 GCA_002478245.1 bacterium UBP18_UBA7526 | reverse complement strand
GCCAACCATAGATAAATTTGTTGAGAGGAAAAAGAAGTGAAGAGAAGATATCGGCTACTCTCTGGATGGAAACATGAGGATCTGGGTAGAAAGATAGCGTGGTTTCTCTCGTTATCCGCTACTGAAAGATATGGTCAAATAATTGGCTTGGGTGAATTTTTAAGATCAGCCAGAAAAAGGGAGAAAGAGGCCTATCTGAATGCTCGGAGAACATTTAAAACTATACAGATCCTTAAACAAAAATAGAGTAAAGTACTTGGTAATCGGTGGGGTAGCCTGCGGTATCTATGGTTCTCCTCGCGTAACAGTGGATGTGGATATTGCGGTTGACCCTACACTAAAAAACACTATAAGACTGCATAAGGCATTGATTAAGGCAGGATTTGGCACCGCCTACTTAACCACCCCGGAGAAAATATTAGCCAATGAGATCAATATCTTTGAGGATTATATAAAGTTGGATGTAATAACCAAGCCCAAGGGTTTTGATTTCAAGAAGGCCTGGCCAAAGAAATCGGTTAGAAATATAAAAGGAGTCCGGGTAAAGTTCATTTCTTTAGATGATCTCATAAAATCTAAAGTCGCCTCCCGTAGAAAAATAGATATAGAGGATATAAAAATCTTAAGGAGAATAAAGAAGAGGTTAAAAGCAAAGAGTTGAAGGAGAGGTGCGGGAGTGGTTTAACCGGCACGCCTGGAGAGCGTGTGTCCGCCTAAGGCGGACCCTGGGTTCGAATCCCAGCCTCTCCGCCATCTGTATAGGATATCAGGTGGATTTAGGAAATTAGTTGGATTATAAGGAAGCTGGTCAGATGGTCTATATTGTCTTAGCCAGGAAGTGGAGACCCAGGACCTTTAGTGAGGTAGTGGGTCAGGAGCACATTACCCAGACCCTGGAAGGAGCCATAAGACAGAATCGGGTCTCCCATGCCTATCTCTTCACCGGGCCGAGGGGGATAGGAAAGACGACTACCGCCAGACTATTGGCCAAGGCCCTGAACTGTGAGAAGGGACCTACCCCCATCCCCTGCAATAAATGCACCAATTGCCAGGAGATTGCCATTGGGAGTAGCCTCGATGTCTTGGAGATAGATGGGGCTTCCAATAGAGGAATAGATGAGGTAAGGGACCTAAGAGAGAAGGTGAAGTTCGCCCCTGCGAGTTCCCGGTATAAGGTCTATATTATTGATGAGGTCCAGATGCTCACTACCGAGGCCTTCAATGCCCTCTTAAAGACCTTAGAAGAACCCCCTCCCCATGTGATATTCATCCTAGCCACTACCGCTCCCTTCAA
>DLMW01000056.1:6411-6587 GCA_002478245.1 bacterium UBP18_UBA7526 | reverse complement strand
GCCAAGAAGCTGGCTGAGATCGCTAAGGATGAGGGCTTGGAGATAGGAGAGGATATCCTCTTCCAGATCGCCGCCGCAAGTGAGGGAAGTATGCGGGATGGGATAAGCGTTCTGGATCAGCTCATCTCTTTAGGGGGAAAGAGGGCTACTCAGGAAGACCTTCAGGCCATCTTAGG
>DLMW01000056.1:810-6177 GCA_002478245.1 bacterium UBP18_UBA7526 | reverse complement strand
AATACCAAGGAAGCACTGGACATCTTAGCCCAGATTATCGATCAGGGATATGATCTGTCCCACTTTGCCACTGATCTGTTGGAGCACTTCAGAAACTTACTGATGCTTAAGATCAATGAGGAGGTGGTTGACCTTCCCAAGGATCTCAAGGGAAGGTTGAAAGGGTTCAAAGAGAGGTTCGACCAGGATAGGCTCCTAAGGATGATTGAAGTAGTATCCCAAGCAAGGGAGGAGATGAAGAGAAGCGAAGAGGTGAGATTGATCTTAGAGATGGCCATCATAAGACTAACCAAATTAGAGCCCACCCTTTCCCTGGATGAGGTATTGAGGAAGATAGAGTCCATAGAGGAGAGGTTGGGGGTAATGCCTGCCCAGGGCAACCTCCTCGGTGCCCCACCGAAGAGGTGGGAGGAACTCCCCATAGAGGAGACAGTCAGAGAAGGCCTTGAAGAAGAGAAACCTTATTTGGAATTAGAGAATATAAAGGATACCTGGGGTGAGGTGATAAAGGAGATAAGGAAGGATAGCGCCGTAACCGGCGCCTTTTTAATGGAGGGAGAACCCATCGCCTTGAAGGATGACCTTCTGACCATCGGCTTTAGTGAGGACTTCAAGTTCCATAAGGAGCAGATTGAGGAGAAGGAGAATAGGGAACTCATCCAGAAGGCACTGAATAAGGTCTTTGGTAGGGAATTCACCATTGAATGTCGTCTGTCAAGTACTCTCCAGAAGGAAAAAGAGACTAGAGCCCCTCAGGGAATGGTGTTGAGCGAGGAGGAGTTCATAGAGGAGGAGCCGGTAGTAAAAGAGGCCTTAGATATCTTTGAAGGAGAGATCTTAGAGATCAAGCCCACCGGGAAGGTAATCCCTTCAGGGGAGGATAAGAAGTAAGGGCAGTAATCAGTGGCCTGCGGAGCGAAGAATGTATCATACAAAGACACTGAATAAGTTGGTTGAGGAACTTTCCAAGATGCCTGGTATTGGGCCCAAGAGCGCCCAGAGGATTGCCTTCCATATCCTGAGGTCCTCCAAAGAAGAGGCCAGGATTCTATCCCAGGCCATCCTGGATTTGAGGGAGAAGATCACCCACTGCTCGATATGTAATAATATCACCGAAGAAGACCCCTGTGAGATCTGCAGAGATTCCCAGAGGGACCATTCTATAATCTGTGTTGTTGAGGAGCCGAAGGATGTCCTGGCCTTCGAGAAGTCGAGGGGCTTTAGTGGGGTTTATCATGTGCTCCTGGGTGTGCTATCCCCTTTAGAAGGGATAGGCCCGGATGAACTGAAGATGAAGGAATTAGTCAGGAGATTGAAGAAGGAGAAGCCTCTTGAGGTCATTCTGGCCACAAATCCCAATACCAATGGGGAGATGACCGCCCTGTATCTGGCGAAGTTAATTAAGCCCTTAGGGATTAAAGTGACCAGGATCGCCCATGGAATTCCGGTAGGTAGTAGTATAGAATATGCAGATGAAGAGACATTGGCCAAGTCCTTAGAAGGAAGAAGAGAATTCTGAAGGAGCAAAGGATGATTGAGATTAGGTGGCATGGAAGAGGGGGGCAGGGGGCAAAGACCGCTGCCCAATTTTTAGCCGAAGCGGCTCTCGATACCGGGAAATATATTCAGGCCTTTCCAGAATACGGCCCGGAGCGCGCCGGCGCACCCGTCAGGACTTATAATAGAATTAGTACCCAGCCCATTAACCTCCATTGTGGGGTAACCAACCCGGAATATGTTGTAGTAATAGATCCCACACTTTTGAGCCCGGCAGTGGTGGAGGGCTTGAGTGCTGAAGGGATGCTTCTGGTAAATACTAGTGAGTCGATAGATTCGGTGCGCCAGAAGACTGGTAGAAAAGTGGGCAAGGTGGCCACAGTGGATGCTACCAAAATTTCCCTGGATACATTGGGTAAGCCCATGCCCAATCTACCCATGTTAGGAGCGCTTCTAAAGATCGTTCCCCTAGTAGAATTGGACGCCTTAGGTGAAAAAATCAAGGCAAAATTCTTAAAGAAGATTGGTGAAGAAAAGACCGAAGCGAATATTACTGGCATCAAGCGTGCTTATGAGGAGGTAGTCGTAGAATGAAACAGCGAGGTTGGAGAGAGATCCCTATTGGTGGAGTGATTGATAAGGCGGGTAGTGCTATAGAATATAAGACCGGTGACTGGCGTACCTTTAAGCCGGTACGCGATGAGGAGAAATGCACCCATTGCTTATTGTGCTGGATATACTGCCCGGATTCTTCTATCCTGGTAAGAGATAGAAAGATGGTTGGTTTTGATTACGACTATTGTAAGGGTGATGGAATCTGTGCCAGGGTCTGTCCCAGGGAATGTATCAAGATGGAGAAAGAATGAAGTTAGAAAGGAAAGGTGAGATAAAAATGAGTAAGGTTATCGCATTGACAGGGAATCAGGCAGCAGCCTTTGCCATGCGCCAGATTGAACCGGATGTAGTAGCTGCCTATCCCATTACCCCCCAGACAGAGATTGTCATGACCTTTGCCCAGTTTGTGGCTGATGGCCGGGTAGCAACTGAGATGATTCCCGTAGAATCGGAACATAGCGCTCTCTCTGCCTGCGTGGGCGCTAGTGCATCTGGGGCACGGACCATGACCGCCACCTCCTCACAGGGCCTGGCGTTGATGTGGGAGATAGCCTATATTGCAGCTGCCACCAGACTTCCCATTGTGATGCCGGTAGTCAATCGCACCCTTTCTGCACCCATAAATATCCACTGCGACCATTCGGATACCATGGGGGCCAGGGACTCTGGTTGGATACAGATATACTGTGAGAATAACCAGGAGGTCTATGAGAATATCATCATGGCGGTAAGGATTGCCGAACATGAAGAGATTCTTTTACCGGTAATGGTCTGCCAGGATGGTTTTATTACCTCCCATGCTGTGGAGGGAGTGAGGATCTATGACGATAGAAAGGTGAAGGACTTCATCGGTGAATATAAAATCCCCCATTCACTTTTGGATGTGGATAACCCGGTTACCTATGGGCCACTGGATCTGCCGGATTACTATTTTGAGCATAAACGCCAGGAGTCTTTCGCGATCAAGAATTCTTTGCTGGCCATCCCCCAGGTCTTTAGTGAATTTAAGAAGCATTTTGGAGTGGAATACGATTTCATTGAAACCTATAGATTAGACGACGCTGATGTAGCTATCGTGGCCTTAAGTTCTACTGCCGGAACAACTAAGGTGGTGGTGGATGAGTTACGGAGAGAAGGTAAGAAGGTTGGTCTATTGAAACCGAGGTTCTTCCGACCCTTTCCCAAAGAGAAGATTGTTCAGGCCTTAAAGGGACTTGGGGCCTGCGCCATACTGGATAGAAGCGAATCCCTTTCTGGCCAAGGGGGACCTTTGTTTATAGAGATACGCTCTATATTATTGGATGAGTCTAGAAAGCCACTGACTCTTAATTATATCTATGGCCTGGGAGGAAGGGATATTAATACTGAAGAGATAAAGGCCGTATATAGAGATTTGGAAAATATAGTCAGAGAGAAAAAAGTGAGAAATTTGGTCAACTATCTTGGGGTAAGATAGAAAGGAAGTTTCGATGGCAAATATTAAGGAACTGTCAGAAAAAGTTCCGGAAAGATTGGGTCCGGGACATCGGCTCTGTGCTGGTTGTGGAGCCTCTATTGCCGTGCGCCAGGTATTGATGGGCACAGAAGAGGCGGTTGTTGCTGTCTGCGCCACAGGGTGCCTTGAGGTAGCCACTACCATCTATCCTTATACCGCCTGGAGGATTCCTTTTATGCACAATGCCTTTGAAAACGCTGCTGCTACCATAAGTGGGATTGAGACCGCCTACCGGGCCTTGAAGAAAAAAGGCAAGATAAAGAAGGAGATTAAGTTTGTTGCCTTTGGTGGTGATGGCGGTACCTACGATATAGGTTTGCAGGCCTTATCCGGGGCATTGGAGCGTGGTCACAATTTTGTCTATGTCTGTTATTCGAACGAAGCCTACATGAATACCGGGATTCAGCGTTCTAGTGCCACTCCCAAAGGTGCCTCCACCACTACCGCACCCGCCGGCAAACTCATCCCGGGCAAGGTCCAATTCAGGAAAGATTTAACAGCAATTGTTGCTAGCCATAGAATACCCTATGCTTGCCAAGGGACTATCTCCCACTGGAACGATCTGGTGACCAAGGCCCAGAAGGCCTTTAGGGTAGAAGGCCCGGCATTTATAAATGTACTTACCCCGTGTCATCGGGGCTGGCGCTATCCTCAGGAAGAGACTGTTAAGATTGCTCGGTTGGCTGTGGAGACCGGATACTGGCCCTTGATTGAGATTGAGGAAGGTATCTGGCGTTTTACCCATAAGCCAAAAGAGAGAAAACCGATAGGAGAGTTCTTGAAGACCCAGGGCCGTTTCCAGCACTTATTTACAGAGGAGAATAAACATATTATCGCTGAGATCCAAAAAGAGATTGACGCTGATTGGGCTCGTCTGGAAGAGCTTCAAGAAGCAAGTAGTAAAACAACATAAATACTTTCTGTTTCTTGATGGTTCACAAATTTAAAAAAGCCCTCCGATGTTTCGGAGGGCTTTTCGGTAAGGAGAGGGCGATGGAGCCAGCCATTAAAGTTCTTTTAGAGAGATTGGGGATGAGATTTTCTCAGGAGCTGGGTATCAATCTAAGAAAGGAGGATGAGATATTCAGATGGTTCTTAGCCTCCATTTTATTTGGAGCTCGGATCTCGGAGACCATTGTTGTAAATACCTATAAGGAGTTTGAAAGGAAAAAGGTCCTGACCCCAGAGAAGATCCTTTCCACAGGCTGGGATGGATTAGTAAGAATTTTGGATGATGGTGGCTATGTGAGGTATGACTTCAAGACAGCGACCAAGCTCTTAGAGATAATGAAGGCTCTAAAAGAGAGATATCAGGGGGACCTGAATAGGCTCCACTCTCAAGCGAAGGATGAGAGGGATTTAGAAAAGAGGATAAGGGAACTGGGAAAGGGGATGGGGGAGGTGACCACCAATATCTTCCTAAGGGAACTGAGGGATGTTTGGGAAAAAGCAGATCCCCTGCCTGGAGATTTGGTCATCCAAGCAGCCAGGAATCTGGGCCTGACTGAATCAAGCAAGCCTTCTACCATCTTAAAGGACCTGAAGAGGATAGTACCCAAAGGGAAGCTCGTTCCCCTGGAGGCTGCTCTTGTGAGGCTGGGGAAGGACTTCTGCCGCAAGGGAAGATGCCCAAGTTGCCCTTTAAGAAAATACTGCAGGGCACCGGAATCTTGAAAGAGTATCCAAGATTCTTGACTAAAGGATCCTCACCCTTCGATCCCCTGGAACTTGCCCACCAGACAGAGAGGATTGTCTGTAGG
>DLMW01000056.1:0-617 GCA_002478245.1 bacterium UBP18_UBA7526 | reverse complement strand
ACTGGTTATCTTGTGGGCTGCTATCTTCGTTGTGTCTTCTGCTGGGTGGAGTGGTCTAGGGACTTCCCTTCCCAGTATGGCAAGTTTTATACTCCTTTAGAAGTCTGCCAGAGACTCATTGCCAATGCTCGCAGAGCAGGGGTCAATAAACTCCGCATCTCTGGAGGGGAGCCCACCATTGGAAGGGAGCACCTTCTGGGTCTTCTTGATCTAATAAATGAAACCAACTATCTCTTCATTCTAGAGACGAACGGTCTTCTCTTTGGTAAGGATAAGGGATATGTTGGGGCCTTGAAGAAATACCGGAATCTATATGTACGCCTCTCCCTTAAAGCAGGAGATGCCCCTGGTTTCCAGAAGCGAACCGGGGCTAGAGGAGAGTTCTATGACTTACCCTATCTGGCAATTAAGAACCTAAAGGAAGCAGGTATCTACTTTCGCGTTGCTTCCATGAGCGACCCCCGGCTCATGCCCAAGGCGGAGAGGGAGGCCATGATCCAGAGGTTAAGAGAGATCGGTTATACTGACTACTTAGAGGAAGAGAGGTGTGATCCCTATGATACCTCAATCGCCCGGCTCAAGGCAGCAGGTTTTAAAATCTTTTGAAGATGATTAAG
>DLMW01000059.1:15465-32331 GCA_002478245.1 bacterium UBP18_UBA7526 | reverse complement strand
CCCCGAAGGGGTTATCTTGTTTCTATTACTTTTTTGTCAACAATCTTCTAAACGACCGTCACAGAATTGTTTCCCTATAATAGATGAGCCACGAAAGCGAGGTAGATTGTGTTCGATCCCGTAAAATCCCGTTAGCTAGCCTTCCTGAAAAAACCTTCCAAAAGTCGCTCCCCCACACCTAAAAATTTTTCTTGCATTTTGGATATCCCTGTGCTATAATATTTCTAGTCTTAGGATTTACTTCCTAGGAGTGGGCTCAACCCACTCCTTTTTGTTAGACGCGAATCAGGAAATAGCGGTTTACGGTAAACGGGGGTCAAAATGGGGAAGGTGAGAGAGGAAGTGGAGAGGTTGGTGCTTCCTATATTAGAGGAAGAGGGAATGGAATTGGTAGAGATTGAGTATAAAATGGGAAGGGGTAGGGGTATATTACGCCTCTATATCGATAAGCCAGAGGGAGTGAGGATAGATGACTGTGAAAGGGTGAGTAAAAGGATAGACCCTATCCTGGATAGGTCTGATCTCCTAAAAGGCCATTATCTCTTGGAGGTCTCCTCCCCCGGCCTGGATAGACCACTGAAGAGGGAGAAGGACTTCATTAGATTTAAAGGAAGGCTAATCAGAGTCAAGACCTTCTCCCCCATCGATAACCAGAAGATGTTTGTGGGAACTCTAAAGGATTATAAAGAGGAAAGGATCGCCCTGGAAACAGAGGCAGGAAAGATTATAGAGATTCCGAGGGAGAATATCGCAAAGGCAAATTTAGAGATTGAATTCTAAAAAGGGGATAGGAAGGAATGAGTGTTGAGTTAAAGGGGTTAATGGAGGAGATAAGGAAGGAGAAGGAGATCGAGATGGGGGTCATTGTGGAGGCCCTACGCTCCGCCCTTCTCTCTGCCTATAAGAAGCACTTCGGCTCCATTGAGAATGTAACCATCGATATTAATCCAGATACTGGGGGACTGAAGGTATTGGCCAAGAAGAAGGTGGTTAGGAAGATAGAAAATCCCCGAATTGAGATAGAGAAGGAAGAGGCCAAGAGAATAAAGAAGAGAGTGAGATTGAATCAGGAGATAGAGGTTGAGATCACTCCCAAGGAGTTTGGCCGGATCGCCGTCCAGACGGCAAAGCAGGTAGTCACCCAGAGAATAAGGGAGGCGGAGAAGGAGAAGATATATCAGGAGTTTAAGGAAAGGGAAGGGGATATTATTACCGGAATCGTCCAGCGAGTAGAGCATAGAACAGTGATCGTGACCTTAGGGAAGATAGAGGCCGTTCTGCCTGTAAGGGAACAGACCCCAGGTGAGGACTATAAGTACGGAGACCGGATAAAGACCTATCTTCTCCATGTAAAGAAGACGCCGCGCGGGCCCCAGATCATACTCTCCCGGACCCATCCGGGACTGGTGAGGAGACTATTTGAGTTAGAGGTCCCTGAGATATATGAGAAGATTGTTGAGATAAAAAATATCGCCCGGGAGGCGGGAGCAAGGACGAAGATCGCCGTCTCTTCCAAGGATGCCAATGTCGATCCCGTGGGCTCCTGTGTGGGGACAAGAGGAGCGAGGGTGAACTCCATTATCCAGGAACTGAGAGGAGAGAAGATCGATATCATCCCCTATAGTGAGGATCCGGTTGCCTTCGTCTCCAGTGCTTTGAAGCCTGCCCAGGTAGAGAAGGTCATTATCCATAAGGAAGAGGGGGAGATGGAGGTCATCGTTCCCAAGGATAAACTCTCCCTGGCCATTGGTAGGAAAGGGCAGAATGTTCGCCTGGCAGCGAAACTGACGGGATGGAAGATAGATCTCAAGAGCCCGGAGGAGAAAGCCTTAGAAGAGAAGGCAAAGATAGAGCTGACCGAACTGCCGGGCGTGGGGGAAAAGATCGCCCAGACTTTAGAGGAAGCAGGCTTTAAGAATGTAGTCGATATCGCCCAGAGTAAGATAGAGGACTTGATAAAGGTCAAGGGAATCGGAAGAATTACCGCGCTCAAAATCCTAAAAGGAGCAAAGGTTTTGATAGAAGAAGCAGAAGAGAAAGTGAGAGACTGATCGAGCTATCGTGCAATCTAATTGCTCCCTGTTCATTGTTGCTTATAACTTCCCCCGAAGGGGGTGAAGGAGGAAATACTATGGTTGAGAGAATGAAGGTATATGAACTGGCTCGGGAGTTGGGGATGAGCAGTAAGGAACTCCTTGCCTTTTTAAAGGATCTGGGGATGGAGGTGAAGAGCCATATGAGCGTTCTCATTGAGGAGGAGATAGAGAAGGTCATCGCCAAGATAGAGGAGAAGGAGACCCCAGTGGAAGAGAAGGTGGCGGAGATTATTGAGAAGCCACCCATAGTAGAGAAACCGAAAGAGGTGATTAGGATTGAGGAGACGATTACTGTGGGGGAATTAGCCCAAAGGATGGGAATAAAGGTAAGCGAACTAATAAAGAAGCTAATGGGCAAAGGTGTCCTGGCGACCATCAATCAATCCTTGAATGTTGCTACGGCCAATAAGGTGGCCTTTGAGTATGGATTTGTTGTTGAGGCCTTACCAGTAGCAAAGAAGAAGGTCATCCCAAAAGAAATAGAGAGGGGAAAGAGATTGGTTCCCCGTCCACCCGTGATTACCATCATGGGCCATGTGGATCATGGAAAGACCCTTCTCTTAGATGCCATAAGGGAGAGCAATATCATTGCTCAGGAAGCGGGAGGGATCACCCAACACATCGGGGCCTATGAAGTAGATTTGAAGAAGGGGAAGGTGGTCTTCCTGGACACCCCCGGCCATGAGGCCTTCACTGCCATGCGGGCCAGGGGAGCACAGGTGACGGATATTGTGGTCCTGGTAGTGGCGGCAGACGATGGGGTCATGCCCCAGACTATAGAGGCCATCGACCATGCCAAAGCAGCAAAAGTACCTATTGTAGTGGCGATAAATAAGTGTGATCTACCCCATGCTGATCCGGAAAGGGTAAAGAGGCAATTGAGGGATTATAATCTGACACCAGAGGAGTGGGGAGGGAAGACCATTGCGGCCAAGATCTCTGCCAAAGAGAAGAAGGGTATTGATGAACTTTTAGAAATGCTCTTATTAGAGGCGGAGATGCTGGAACTAAAAGCCGACCCCACCCTTCGGGCAAAGGGAACGGTCATCGAGGCCCGGCTGGACAGGGGGAAGGGGCCAGTAGCTACGGTTTTAGTCCAGAATGGAACCTTAAGAGTAGGGGATGTCCTGGTAGCCGGAAATTATTCGGGAAGGGTGAGAAGATTAATTAATGATCTGGGAAGGGAAATGGAAAAAGCAGAACCTTCCATACCGGTTGAGGTCTCCGGCCTCTCTGGTGTCCCCCAGGCAGGGGATAGGTTTGAGGTAGTAGAAGATGAGGCCCAGGCGCGTGAGATAGCAGAAAAGAGGCAGGAAGAAGCAAAGGCTTTGGAGTTAGCCAAGCCCAGCCACATAAGCCTGGATAGTCTCTATAGACAGATAGAGGAAGGGAGGCTAAAGGAGCTTTCCCTCATTATCAAGGGCGATGTTCAGGGTTCGATTGAGGCCTTGGGCGATTCCATGGAGTCCTTATCGAGCGCAGAGGTGAGAGTGAATGTCATCCATAAAGGGGTGGGGGCGATCAATGAATCGGATGTTATCTTGGCCTCTGCCTCGGATGCCATAATTATTGGTTTCCGGGTTAAGGTAGAGCCCGGTGCCCAGAGCCTGGCTTCGGGAGAGAATGTGGATATCCGAACCTATGAGGTAATCTATGAAGCGATAGAGGATGTTAAGCGAGCCATGAAAGGCCTGCTTCCTCCTAGGTTAAAAGAGGTGATCTTAGGAAGGGCAGAGGTGCGCCGGATATTCAAGATCCCCAAGGGGATGGTTGCTGGCTCCTATGTGAAGGAAGGAAGCATGGTAAGGAATGCCGAGGTGAGACTCTTGAGGGAAGGAAAGGTAATCTATGAAGGGAGCATTAACTCCCTTAAGCGCTTCAAAGAGGACGTCAAAGAGGTAAAGGAAGGCTTTGAGTGTGGCATCGGCCTGGGAGACTTCGCTGACCTAAAGGAAGGGGACATCATAGAGGCCTATAAGATGGAAGAGGAGAAGAGGGAATGATAGTTGGGGTAGCACGGATGGAGTTACATATCCCAGGAGTGAATTCCCTGAAAGGAAAGAGACAGATAATCAAAAGTATAAAGGAGAGGGTAAGGAATAGATTTGGCGTCTCCATTGCTGAGGTAGAAAAACAGGATCTCTGGCAGAGGGCTACTTTGGGCTTGGCCTGTGTGGCGAATGATAGGCGAGAGGCGAATCGCCTTCTCTCTAAAGTAATTAATTTTATAGAGCAGAATAAAAATATCTCTCTTACAGATTATGAGATAGAGATCATCTGAAGTGAGTAAACAGTAAAAGGGGGTGGGAAATAGGAAATAAGATATGAAGCTATTAACAAATAAATGGGTTGATGACGTCATAGGATGGATCTATTCACATAGATTGGAAGGATAGGAAAAAGCAATCCTGGAATATCAGATTGCAAAGTGTTTGAGAAAAATTGGGAAAGATAGAGAAGGCAAAAGAAACGTATCGGGAAATAATTGACAGATTCTCTGATAAAACAAAAGTAGCTAAAATAGCTGAAGCAAAAGATAAATGAATTGGGAGAATGAACTATGGTGCGTAGAAGAGCCCGGCGGGCAGGCAGGCTCATTCAGGAAGAGATCTCAAAGATCATCCAGAGAGAATTAAAAGACCCGCGCATCGGATTCGTTACTATTACTGGGGTAGAGGTTACTGATAACCTGCGCTATGCCAAGATATTCATTACTGTTTTAAAAGAAGAAGAGAAGGCACCGACACTTGAAGGCTTAGAGCATGCCAAGGGATTCATTCGCCGGGAGGTCGGCCAGAGAATAAGGTTAAAGTTTACTCCAGAGATCGAGTTTAGATTCGATGAATCTGTAGAGCGCGGAGCACGTATAGAGGAAGTGTTGAAAAAAATCAAAGAGGAAGGCAAATCCCGTAAATGATGCATTTAGGAGAAATAAGAGAGGTCGCTAAGGTTATCAAGGGGAGTAAGAGTTTCTTCCTTACTTCCCACATCCGGCCGGATGGGGACTCTATCGGTTCCCAACTGGCCTTAAAGAGGATACTGGAGAGATTGGGAAAGGAAGTAATCATTGTCAATCACGATCCGGTTCCCAAAACCTATGACTTTCTTCCCGGGAGGGAGAGTATCAAGCAAGAATTGCCGAAGGATAGGGAGTTTGATGTGGCCCTCGTTTTGGATAGTCCGGAGCTTTCCCGCCTAGAGAGCACGGCAGAGATAATCAAAAGAGCAAAGGTCATTGTAAATATCGATCACCATCTGGGAAACGAAGGGTTTGGAAAGTATAATTATGTTGACACTCGGGCCTCTGCTTGCGGGGAACAGATCTATGAATTAACAAAGGTAATGGATTTTAGAATAGATGATGAGATCGCCCTATGCCTCTATGTGGGCATCCTGACAGATACCGGTTCTTTCGGACAGTCGAATACTACATTTCACACCCATGAGATTGTGGCTCACCTTATGGAGATTGGGAATTTAAAGCCCGCCCAGATCACCCGTCAAATATACGAGACCCAACCCCCCGCTGCCCTAAAGCTACTGAGCCTGACTTTGGATACCCTGGAGAGGAGTGAGGATGGCCGAATAGTCTGGATGACCATTACTGATGAGATGTTTAAAAAGAGCGGGGCCGCCAGGGCGGAGACTGAGAACTTTATCGATCATGTTCGTTCCGTGAAAGGGAATGAGGTGGCCATTTTATTTACGGAGCTTGTCCGGGATAAGATAAAGGTCAGTTTTCGCTCAAAGGAGAGGATCGATGCCGATAAGTTAGCCAGAGTCTTTGGGGGTGGCGGTCATCTTCACGCCTCTGCCTGCACCATAGAGGGGAATTTGAAGGAGGTGAAGGAGAAGGTGCTGGCTGAAGTAGAGAAACAGCTAAAAGACTAAACTCTGTAAATTACTGGTTGCCGCCAAACGATCCGACTCATAACCCATAACTCACCATTATTCCTATATGAATTAAGCAACCCTTCCCCATATAACGAGATTAAAATGGATGGATTCTTGAATGTCAACAAGCCTGCGGGCATGACCTCTCACGATGTGGTAGATGAGATAAGGAGATTAGTCCCTGGGGAGAAGGTGGGACATACCGGAACCCTAGATCCCGAGGCCACGGGTGTCCTTCCCATCGCTATCGGTAAGGCAACCAAGGTAATCCAATTCCTAGAGAAGAGTAAAGAGTATCAGGCAACCATGAGGTTGGGGATCACTACTGATACCCAGGATATGACCGGCAAAATAATTGCGAAGAGTGAAGCGATTAGTGTTTCAGGAGAGAAGGTAAGGGAAGTCTTCAAGAATTTTTTAGGAAAAATAGAACAGATTCCACCCATGGTCTCGGCAGTGAGGGTGAAGGGGAAGAGGCTCTATAGATTGGCCTGGGAAGGGAAGAGAATAGAAAGGCCAAAGAGGGAGGTTGAAGTCTATAACCTCAAACTCTTAAGAATCCAACCGCCAGATATCGCCTTTGAAGTGAGTTGTTCGAGAGGAACCTACATTAGAACCCTCTGCCATGATATGGGAAAAGCCCTGGGTCCTGGGGCCTGCCTTGCGGATCTTGTGCGCACCAGATCGGGCATCTTTACTCTGGAAGAAAGCTACCTTCTGGAAGAGTTGAAGAGGATGCCTGACCTTGAGGCCATTCTTATAAGTAGGGATAAAGCCCTAGCCCACCTACCAATAGTGAAGGTGGAAGAGAAGGCAAGAGAATCTGTTCTTAATGGAGGACCGATAGAGACCTCTGGGATACTAGAGCTTTCTTTACCTATCAAGAGAGAGGCCTTGGTCCGGGTCCATAATTCTAAAGAATCGCTCTTAGCAGTTGCCCAAGCTTTATTCGATATTGGGGATTTAAAAGGGATAGAGGAAGAGGCTATAGCCTTCAGACCAGTGAGGGTTATCGGTTAGAAGTATCGGGTTTTCAATCCGATACTTGATTACACCGATAAAACCTTCACTAATCATAGTTTTATTAGAAGCGACATCTAACGGGGTGACAGTGAGCGAAGCGAACGCCAGAGGGGATATCTTGGAATGGAACTTGTTCTGGGACTGGATAGGGTGGAGAAGAGGCATAAGGGTGGAATCCTGGCCCTGGGCACCTTTGATGGCGTCCATCTCGGCCATCAAAAGGTGATCGAATCCCTAAAGAGAAGGGCAAAAAGACTAAAGAAGAGATCAATTGTTTTGACCTTTGATATCCATCCCTTAAAGACGATTGACCCAGCAAAGTCTCCTCCCCTCCTCACCCCAAGGGAGGAGAAGATAGATCTCATCCGGAATCTGGAAGTAGATATCCTTATTCTGGCCAATTTTGATAGGGGATTTGCCTCCCTCTCTCCAGAGAAGTTCATCAAGGATATTCTGGTCGCTAGATTGGGCATTGAGGAAGTGTTTGTAGGGAAGGACTTTACCTTTGGAAGGGGGGCGAAGGGCAATATAGCATTCCTGAAGAAGAAGAGTAGAGAATATGGTTTTAGAGTCAAGGTCATCCCTCCGGTAAAGATGGGCAGGAGGGTGATAAGCAGCACAGCCATAAGGGAACTTATCAGAAGGGGGAAAGTCAGCAAAGCCTCAAGACTTCTGGGCTATCCCTATACCCTCTATGGCCGGGTAGTTCATGGAGAATCTCGGGGAAAAGAATTGGGTTATCCTACAGCCAATATAAGGCCCCATTACGAAATAATCCCTTCTGATGGAGTCTATGTGGGCAGAATAAGAGTTGAGGGAAAGGATTGGGATGGGCTCTTAAATATTGGAACCCAGCCTACCTTTCATAAAGGGTTAGCAAGGGAACAGAAAAGGGTCATCGAGGCCTATATCCTTGATTTCAATCAAAGAATCTATGGCCAAGATATAAAGGTCAGTTTCTTAGAGAAGATTCGTGATGAGACGGCCTTCAAAAGTCCCCAAGCCCTAAAAGCCCAGATAAAGCGAGATATTGCCCAGGCAAGAAAAATTTTGAATTTCGTCTGACATGTGATATAATTAGCAGAAACGCAAATCAGCGCAAAGACGCGAATAAATTCGCGTCTAAAGAAAGGGGAAAGGCGAAGATGGTCTTAGAGAAGGAGAAGAAGAAGGAGATTATCAGTAGGTATCGGTTGAAGGAGAAGGATACTGGCTCACCAGAGGTCCAGATCGCCCTTTTGACAGAGAGGATTAATTCCTTGACCAGACACCTTGAGACCCATAAGAAGGATCATCACTCTCGAAGAGGATTGTTAAAGATGGTTGGCCAGAGAAGAAGGCAATTGGACTACCTTGAGAGTAAGGACAAGAAGAGATATGAGAAGATCGTCCAGGAACTGGACTTGAGAAAGTGAGGAAGGGATGATAAGGAGAGAGGAGTTAGAGATTGCCCGAAGAAAACTAATCATTGAAACGGGAAAGATGGCCAAGCAGGCGGATGGTGCGGTTACTGTACGCTACGGGGATACTGTGGTCCTGGTGGCAGTGGTGGCCTCCAAAGAGGCCAGGGAGGATGTCGATTTTTTCCCTCTGACTGTGGATTATAGAGAGAAGACCTATGCTGCGGGAAAGATTCCTGGGGGCTTCTTTAAGAGGGAAGGAAGACCAAGGGATTGGGAGATCCTGACTGGGAGGTTGGTCGATCGCCCTTTAAGACCCCTCTTTCCTGAGAGCTTGAGGAATGAGGTCCTGATTACCGTGAACGTGCTCTCTGCAGATGGGGAGAACGACCCAGAGGTTCTATCTATAATCGGTGCCTCAGCCGCTTTATCTATATCTGATATCCCATTCCATGGCCCGGTGGGCACCGTGCGCCTGGGGCAGATTGGAGAGGAGTTCATTATCAATCCCACCTATGGGGAATTGGAGAGGAGCAAACTGGATATGGTGGTTGCTGGAACCAAGGATGCCATGGCGACCATAGAGGTTGAGGCCCGTGAGGTTTCAGAAGAGAAGATCCTTCAAGGGATAGAAGAAGCAAAAGAATACATCAGAAGGATTGTTGAGATTCAAGAGAGATTGGTCAGATCCTGTGGCAAACCAAAGAGGGAGATCGCCCTCTATACCCCAAATGAAGAAATAGAGCGGAAGGTGAGAGAGTTATCCACTTCCCGGTTGAAGGAGGCCTATAGGATAAGAAAGAAGACCGAAAGAGACGAGGTACTAAGAGAATTAGAGAAGGAGGCCATTGAGGCCCTCAAGCGCCAATTCCCGGAGAAAGAAAGGGATGTCAGATTTGTCCTAGAAAAGATAGAGAAGGGGATTCTCCGTCGAACCATCTTAGATGAGAACCGTAGGGCGGACGGAAGAAGAGCAGATGAGATGCGGCCCATAACCTGCGAGGTGAAGGTTCTTCCCCGAGCCCATGGAAGCGCTCTTTTCACCAGGGGGCAGACTCAGGCCCTGGTGGCCACCACCTTGGGAACCACAGAGGATGAGCAGATTATCGATGCCTTAGAGAAGGAGTTCCGGAAGACTTTCATCTTCCACTACAACTTCCCGTCCTTTAGTGTAGGAGAGACCAAACCTTCCCGAGGTCCAGATAGGAGGGAGATCGGCCACGGCGCCCTTGCCGAGAAGGCCCTCCTCCCTGTCATCCCTCCCAGTGATAGGTTTCCCTATACCATAAGGGTGGTCTCTGATATCTTAGAATCCAATGGCTCTTCCTCTATGGCCAGCATCTGTGGAGCAAGCCTCTCTTTGATGGATGCCGGGGTCCCTATAAAATCCCCCGTGGCTGGGGTGGCCATTGGATTAGTAATGGAGGGAAAGAAGTATGCCCTCCTTACCGATATCTTAGGGGTAGAGGATGCCTTAGGGGATATGGACTTTAAAATCGCCGGAACAAAGGAAGGAATTACCGCCCTCCACTTAGATATCAAGACAAAAGGAGTCACCGCTCCTTTGCTAAAGGAGGCTCTGGAGAGGGCCAAGAAGACGCGCCTCTTCATCCTGGATAAGATGAATCAGGCCATCTCCCGGCCAAGGGAGGGAATCTCTACCTATGCCCCCCACATCATCGTTACCTATGTAAAGCCAGAGAAGATTGGGGATATCATCGGCCCCAGAGGCAAGACGATAAAGGGGATCATTGAGGAGACTGGGGCCCAGGTAGATATCGATGACGATGGAAAGATCTCCATCTCCTCTCCAGATAAAGCCAAGGCCCAGGCCGCCTTAGAGATGATTAACTATCTCACAGAGGAGGTTGAGGTAGGGAAGATATATAAGGGTAAAGTGACCAGGATTCTAAACTTCGGGGCCTTTGTTGAGATCCTGCCTGGCAAGGAAGGCCTCATCCATGTCTCCCAGTTGGCAGAGGGCTTTGTCAGGAGTGTGACTGATATCTTAAAAGAAGGCCAGGAGGTGGAGGTAAAGGTCATCGAGATCGATGAACAGGGAAGGATCAACCTCTCCCGCAAGGCAGCCCTGAGGGAGAAAGCACGAACCAAGAAGCATAGAAGATAAAGCCATAAATTCCCAGGATATAAGGTACAATAACCAAATCTCCGAATTCAAATACCCAAATAGTTTGATTATTGATGATTGGAAGCATCGGAACTTGAATAAAACAATAGAAACAGGAATATGAACTGATTTTGTTATTAAAATCTTTTCCGAAAGGATTAATTATCTGAAGGCACACCTCACCAGCACGCTATGTGCGAAGGAGTAAGTATGTCCTGGCGGGAGGCTCTTCTTTTAGGGATCCTACAGGGCCTGACAGAGTTCTTACCCATTTCATCAAGTGGCCACTTAGTCTTGTTAGAGAATTTTTTGAAGGTTAACCCTCCCGGGATTACTCTTGAGATCTGCCTTCACCTGGGGACATTATTCGCCATTATTGCTATCTTCAGAAGAGAGATCGGAGAGATTTTAAAAAGTCTTTCCCGTCTCTTCAAGACCGGTAAGCGTAAAAGAAAGGAAGACCCCTATCTTCGCTTATTGGGCTTTCTACTTTTGGGGACTATCCCCATTGCCTTAATAGGCGGTCTATTCAGAGAAGGGATCAGAAGGCTATTTGAATGCCCAAGGGTCGTCTCCTTAATGCTCATTATAACCGGGGTTATTCTCTGGTCAACGAGGCGCCTCAAGATTGGGAGAAGGGAGATTCATAGATTAAATATAAGGGATGCCCTGGCCATCGGTCTTGCTCAGGCAATGGGTCTTGTTCCCGGAATCTCAAGGAGTGGGGTAACCATATCCTGCGGATTATTTCGGGGGCTAAGCAGGGACTTGGCCTATAGGTTCTCATTCCTATTAGCTATACCTGCTATTATCGGGGCAATAGGATTAGAGTTTAGGAGCCCCGCTATTATCCCAAAGGAGAATATCTACCCCTTAGTCAGCGGAACTATTGCTGCCTTCTTAAGCGGTCTCTTAGCCTTAAAAGTCCTACTCCCCATAATTAAGAAAGGAAGGCTCTTCTTCTTCGCTTACTATCTGTGGTTCATTGGATTAGTCAGTTTAGCAATTTCATATGTCAAATAGAGTTGCTAAGCCAGTGAGGTTGAGATGGCCATAAAGGAAAAGAGGATCAGTGAGATTAAGAGGCAAGAGATATTTGATAGGATAAAGGCAATAAGTAAACGCTTGAAGGACGAATATCACGCGGAAAGAGTAATATTATTTGGGTCTTATGCCAAAGGTGAGATCACGAGAGATAGCGATGTGGATATCTTGGTCATCGCTCCCACAAAGGAGCGATTTTTTAATAGGATGGCAACAGTACTTGAACATGTGCGTGATCTCTATGAGGGCCTTGCCCTTTCACCAATTGTTTTAAGACCAGAGGAGGTGGAAGAGAGATTAAAGGTAGGGGATCAGTTTGTCCAAGAGATATTAGAAGAAGGGGTTGAATTATGAAAAAAATAGAGAATTTCCTCTACCCTGAAGGCTGAAGCCGCTGGTTATTTTCTACAACAGTCATTAGAGAAATACTTGAAAGCCTTTCTCCTTCAACATAATTGGAATATGTGAGCGTGTCTCAGGCTATTACTTTGCGGAAAGATATCCCCGACTTGTGGTTTCAAAACTGACCTGTAAGGATATCGAAAAAGACCGGGAAGAGGCAGAAAGATTTATTAAGGCCCTCTCAATGGGGTGAAGAATGACTATGAAGGAAAAGAGGATTAGTGAGATTGGGGGGATTGTCCTATTTGCCCTAACCATCTTCATTCTCCTTAGCCTTATCTCCTATGAGCCTACGGATGTTGCCTATTATCAGCAGCCACCCAATACCCCGGCAGTGAACTGGATGGGGAAGGCCGGGGCCTATTTAGCCTTTGGACTGAACTTTGTTATGGGCTATGGTGCCTATCTCATAGTTCTGGTGACCCTTTTCTGGGGGATAAGAGGGTTTAGGGGGATGAAGTTTCATAAGAAAGTCTATCGGGTCTTAGGAGTCATCCTCTTTCTTGTCTCATCCTGCACATTGCTTTCCTCAAAATACTCTTTCGTCCCAGAGAAGAGATTGGCCCTAGGAGGACATCTAGGAATCAATCTCTCCAATGGACTGAAACAAATCTTTGGCGCCCCGGGTACCTATCTCATCATGGTAACGGTATTAGTCGTCTCTCTACCTTTAGCCGCCGAGCTCTCCTATCCTAAGTTCTTCCTTCTATTGGGAAAGGGGATTCTCTCCTTCTTTCGAGGAATAAAAAGGATATTCTCGCGCAAACCAATACCTTCCAGACCGATTACCATTAAGAGGCCAGGGGAGAAGGCCATTCCTATTGCCAAGAAGGTTCCCGAAGAGGCCTATACTATGCCCGACCTCTCCTTTCTTATTAAACCGAAGGCAGAGGAGGCGAAAGAGGACCTAAAAGCAAAGGGTAGCCTCTTAGAAGAGATTCTCTCTGAGTTCGGGATATCGGCCAAGGTTATTGGCGCTATGCGGGGGCCGGTCATCACTCGGTTTGAGGTCCAGCCAGC
The DNA here is from genome assembly GCA_002478245.1 of bacterium UBP18_UBA7526. GTDB lineage: Bacteria > UBP18 > UBA7526 > UBA7526 > UBA7526 > UBA7526. Next base: position 19,324 of record DLMW01000059.1, on the reverse strand, counting down.
AAAAGGGGTAACCGTCTCCTCCATTACCTCCCGCTCCCATGATATCGCTCTAAAACTCGCTGTTCCCAGCGTGCGTATCGAGGCCCCCATCCCAGGGAAGGCGGCCTTAGGGATTGAGGTTCCCAACAGAGAGCCCTGCTTCGTCCATCTCTCAGAGATTTTGAGTACCAGGGAGTTCTACGAATCGCCCTCAAAACTTACCCTAGCCTTAGGAAAGGATATAGCGGGAAGGCCAGTAATCGCTGATCTGGCTACCATGCCCCATCTATTGATTGCGGGAACCACAGGAAGCGGAAAGAGTGTCTGTATAAACTGCATCATAAATAGCATCCTCTTTCAGGCGACCCCAGATGAGGTCAAATTCTTACTCATCGATCCCAAGAGGGTGGAACTGAAGGCCTATAACGACATCCCCCATCTCATTGCCCCGGTCATTACTGATCCCAAGAAGGCTACCTTAGCTCTGAAGTGGGCGGTGAGGGAGGTGGAGGAGAGGTTCAAGTTATTCTCTCAAGGCGGTGCAAGGGATATCGAGAGCTATAATGCCAAAACCTCGGTGGAGAAACTACCCTATATCATCGTGATTATCGATGAGTTAGCCGACCTGATGCTCGTGGCTCCTGTGGACTGCGAGCATACCATCACCCGTCTGGCCCAGATGGCTCGGGCGGTAGGGATCCACGTTGTCCTTGCTACCCAGAGACCTTCTGTTGACGTCATCACCGGTCTCATCAAGGCCAACTTCCCGGTTAGGATCGCCTTTCAGGTTGCGGCAAGGGTTGATTCTAGAATCGTTCTGGATATGAGCGGGGCAGAGAAGTTAGTGGGAAGGGGGGATATGCTCTTCTCCGATCCCTCAAAGGCCTCACCCATCCGCGTTCAGGGTTCATTCATCACTGAGCAAGAGATTGAGAAAATAGCCCAGTTTACCCGCTCCCAGGGGGAGCCGGTCTATCTAGAGGATGTCTTTGAAAGGGAAGCCCCTACCCTCTCCAGCATCCCAGAGGAGGATGAACTATATCAGGATGCGGTAAGGGTGGTCATCCAGGCCCGGCGGGCCTCGGTCTCCATGTTACAGAGGAGATTGAAGGTGGGATATGCCCGGGCGGCGAGGTTGATCGACATGATGGAGGAGGAGGGGATAGTCGGGCCCTATAAGGGAAGTAAGGTGAGGGAAGTACTGGTTGACGAAAGCTACTTAAAAAACAAGGGTGAAGTGGTCTGAGGAAGGGGAATTAAAGAACCCCTTTCTATCCCCTCTAATCCCTGAAGTTTGAAGGAGTGAATGTGGAGCCCATTGGTCTTACCCTACAGAAGGCGAGGCAGAAGAGGAAACTGAAGTTGGAGACGATAAGCAAGAAGACAAAGATAAGTATAGGATATCTCAAGGCCCTGGAAGCAGAGGACTGGGATGCCTTTCCCGCCCCTGCCTATGCCCAGGCCTTCCTGCGTAGCTATGCCCACTTCCTAAATCTGGATAGCGATGAATTGGTCCGAGAGTATAAGAAATATAGGGAGGCGCTGCCCGAGGCTCTCGCAAAAAAGAGGTTAATTCCAGAGAGCCTAAGACCTAAGAGAGTAGCCATCCTTCCCTTAGCAATAAGTATCACGATTCTCATTGCCTGGGGAGGATGGTTTCTTTTCTTTCGCTCTCCCACTCTGCCAGTAGTTAAGGTTAGCGAGGAGAAGGAGCCCCCCCTCATCTTGAAGGCAACCATAATTGAGGAGGTCTGGGTGAGTATTGCTATTGATGGGAAGCAAGAGCTTCAGGAGTTGTTACAAGCCGGGGATTCTAGGACCTGGGAGGCAGAGGAGAGTCTCGAGATAAAGGCGGGGAACGCGGGAGGAATAGAGTTGGAGTTGAATGGAGAATTCCTTGGGCCCCTGGGCGCAAGGGGCCAGGTAGTGACAAAAACCTTTAGGAGAGAGAAGAATGACCGTTACTGAAGCGATTAGAGAAGGATTCAAGGCCACCTATCGTAACTGGCCCCTGATTTTAGTCCAGTTTGTGGTTCAGATAATCCTGGGGCTTTTATTTATTATTCCCGTTCTCTTTATCATCTTCTTTTATGTCGGGTTGACTAAGGGAGAGTTTGGTCCGGAGTTATTTCAGCAGGGTCTTGAGCGCCCCCCCTTATTAATCGTAATCTGGGGCCTCTTCTTCTTTATGGGGGCCATACTATTGGGCATCTTCTTAAGGGGAGGAATAAAAGGAATATTCCGGGATGCTTTGCTAGAAAAAGAAAGATTTACCTTGGGAAGGTTCTTCCGTTACGGAGGTTACTTCTTCAGACGCCTATTTCTCCTCTGGTTTCTCTTCTTTCTGGCCTCTCTTGTTCTCTTCTTAGTTCTTGGTGGAATATTCGGTCTTCCTGTCTATCTTCTGGTCCAGAAGTTTCAAGAGATGGGGATGGTTTTCGGGGTTCTTCTGGGCTCTATAGGCTTTCTCTTACTTCTCCTTGCTCTTCTCGTTTTGGGTCTTATCTTTTCTTACTCTGGAATAGTAATCGTTGTTGAGGATTCCATGCTAAAGGGAGCACTTAAGGGAGCTTCTTCTTTTATTGGGAGGAATCTCGGTCCGGTTCTGGGCCTCTTCTTCCTCCTCATCCTGATCGCGATCGGAGCCATAATTCCCTTTGCCGTCTTTGGTCCCTTTTTAGGAATATTGGCATCTGCCTCAAGTCTTTCAGCCCTCCTCCTTTTACCCCTTCGCCTTCTTTTAAATCTCATTCAGAGCGGGGTTCAGATTTACCTTGCTCTCTTCACGATTGCTTCTACTATGGTCCTCTATCTTAGTTTAAGTAAAAAGTAAAAATTGGGGATTATCATGAACCTGGCCAATAGGCTCACCATAATTCGGATCATTATCGCTCCCCTCTTTATCATCCTCCTCTTAGCGGATGGGGCCGGGACAAAGTATTCCGCCCTTCTGCTCTTTACTATTGCTTCTCTGACCGACCTCTATGATGGAAGGATCGCCCGGGCGAGGGGGGTGGTAACCAGTTTTGGTAAATTCATGGATCCCTTGGCAGATAAGATAATCGTCTTAGGAGCCCTCATCTGTTTCATCGCCTTAAGAGAGGTCTGGGCCTGGATGATAATCGTCATCCTGGCCAGGGAGTTTATGATCACGGGATTGAGGTTTCAGGCTGCTTTACAGGGGATAGTGATACCAGCGGGAAGGTGGGGGAAGCATAAGACCGCCACCCAGATGATTGCGGTAAGCGTCACCCTGGTAGTCATTACAATAAAGTCGACTCTTACCACCTTCTCTATCAGTGCTCCTTCCTTCCTTTCCCAGGTATTAAGATATACTCCCAATACCTTTGTCGGCATTGCCGTAATTATGACCATCGTCTCTGGCATCCTCTATGTTGGGAAACATAGAGAGGTCTTGACTAAACGCGAATAGATAAAAGGGTGGGATGAAGTGGCTGATTAAATTTTTGGCAACGGGATTCTATACTGGTTATACCCCCATTGCTCCGGGAACCATAGGGAGCCTCATCGGGGTCATTATCTATTTCGGGATGCATCGTCTCTTCTGGCCCCATTATCTTTTGATTCTCATGGCCCTGGCCATCTTTGGAATATGGATCTCAAATAAGGCCATCAGCTACTTCTTTAAGGAGAGGGATAGTAAGAGGATCGTCATTGATGAGATCATCGGTTTCTTAATCGCTATATTTCTCATCCCCTTTAAGGTTAAGTTTATCGTTGTTGCCTTCTTGGTCTTCAGAGTAATCGATGTCCTGAAGCCCTATCCTCTGAGAAGGCTGGAGAAGCTGCCTGGTGGTTGGGGGGTGATGGGTGACGACCTCTTAGCCGGGGTCTATGCCAATCTAATCATGCAAGCCAT
>DLMW01000059.1:13317-15326 GCA_002478245.1 bacterium UBP18_UBA7526 | reverse complement strand
AAGGAATGAATGCTGAGATAATCTCTATTGGTTCTGAGCACCTCTTAGGTGAGATAATAGATACCGATGCCCCCTATCTTGCTAAAAGGCTTCAAGAGATGGGGATAGAGGTTGAAAGGGAGATTACCATTGGGGATGATGAGGAGGCGATCGCCTCTTCTCTGGAAGAGGCTCTGAGACGGGTGAGGATAGTGGTTACCATTGGAGGTCTGGGTCCCACTCCAGATGATATTACCAAGAAGGTAATTGCCCAAGTAGCTGAGGAACAATTGGTTCTGAATGAGGAGATCCTCTCTGAGATCGAGAAAAAGTTTGAAGAGGAGAAGAGGTCCATGCCCCCAGATAATATAAGACAGGCCTTCTTACCCAGGGATTCTCACCCCTTGAAGAATAGGGTGGGCATTGCTCCGGGCTTCATTCTAGAGACCAGGAATAGACTAATCGTTGCCCTTCCCGGCCCCTATAATGAATTGGTCCCCATGTTTGAAGAGGAAGCCATCCCCTATCTCAAAGAGAGATTTAAAGCAAAAGAGGTCATCAAATCCTTTACTCTCCGCACCACTGGCCTTCCAGAATCAAAGGTAGCTGAGGAGCTAGAGGACATCATGAAGAAGAGTAAGAACCCTATAGTCTCTCTTTTAGCCCATGAGGATATTGTCGATATTAGATTGGTAGCAAGGGCCGAGGATGAGAAGACAGGGGAGAAGCTGAATGCGGAAATGGAGAAGAGGATTAGAGAGAGACTGGGGAACTACATCTTCGGAACCGGGAAGCAGACCCTAGAAGAGGTCATTGGCTATCTCTTGTATATGCGGAAAAGAACCATTGCCGTTGCCGAGTCCTGTACCGGAGGGCTCATCTCCCATAGGTTAACCAATGTCCCCGGTTCCTCCCATTATTTTCTGGGGAGCATAGTGGCCTATAGCGATCGGATGAAAAGAGATCGCTTGGGAGTGAAGAAGGCTACCTTAGAGAAGCAGGGGGCGGTGAGTGAGAAGGTAGCATGCGAGATGGCGAAGGGGATAAGAAGGATTGCTGGATCAGACTTCGGATTGGGAATCACGGGTATCGCTGGCCCTACTGGTGCCACAGAAGAAAAACCCATTGGTTTGGTCTATATTGCCTTAGCATATAAAGATAGGGTAGAGACAAAGGAGTTCAGGTTCCGGGGAGAGAGAGGGATGATCAAGGCCAAGGCAGCCAATGCCGCCCTGGATATGGTGAGAAGAGACCTCCTAAGATAATACAATTTAAAATGCAAAATGAAAAATGATGGCGTGCTAAAGCTCTCCTTTCACCTTTTACTTACTGAAGTTCCGAATTTTTAATTGAGGTAAGTGTGGAGAAAATTAGGACATTCATTGCCATAAAGCTGACTTCAGAGATAATATCCAATATCAGCAGAGTGCAGGAAGAATTAAAGAGAACCGCACTTGAGGTCAAATGGGTGAAGCCAGAGAATATCCATCTTACCTTGAAGTTCTTGGGCTATATCACTTTAGAAGAGTTAGAGAAGGTTAAAACATCTACCAGAGAAGCCCTAAAAACCGTCTCTCCCTTTGAAGTAAGCGTCTCCGGCTTGGGTGCCTTTCCCAAGATAGATTATCCTAGGGTAATCTGGATAGGAATAGATAAAGGGGGGGAGGAATTGAAGAGAATGGCAACTCAATTGGAAGGGGGATTGGCAAGGATTGGTTTTGCTAAGGAAAAAAGACCCTTCAGTCCTCACCTCACACTGGGAAGGGTGAAATCTCTCAAAAAAAGAGAGAGATTGATGGATGCTCTCTCCAAGGTCGAGGCTACTAATCTGGGAAAGATGAGTGCCGCTTGGGTGTCCATTATGAAGAGTCAGCTCACTCCCCTTGGCCCGATCTATACTCCGTTAGAAGAGATACTATTAAAAGAATAAGGGTAGATAAGGGATAGTGAAAAATATTAAAAAGGAGGAGAGGAGATGGTGAAGAAAGAGGAGAAGGCGAGAGAAAAGGCCTTGGACTTGGCCCTGGAGC
>DLMW01000059.1:12801-13140 GCA_002478245.1 bacterium UBP18_UBA7526 | reverse complement strand
GGCCATCCCTACTGGGGCACTTTCTTTGGACCTTGCCTTGGGGGTTGGTGGTGTTCCCCGGGGAAGGGTGATCGAGCTCTTCGGGGCAGAAGGAGGGGGAAAGACCACACTCTCTCTCCATATCATCGCTGAGGCCCAGAAAATGGGGGGGGAGGCAGCATTCATCGATGTCGAACATGCCATGGACCCGGCCTATGCTAAAGAGCTGGGGGTGGATCTAGACCATCTCTTGATCTCCCAACCAGACTCTGGGGAGCAGGCATTGGAGATTACTGAGGCCCTGGTTCGGAGTGGCGCCGTGGATGTCGTTGTCATTGACTCTGTGGCTGCCTTAGTTCC
>DLMW01000059.1:4018-12633 GCA_002478245.1 bacterium UBP18_UBA7526 | reverse complement strand
GTTCCCCGGGCAGAGATTGAAGGAGAGATGGGCGAGGCCCAGGTAGGACTGCAAGCCAGGCTCATGTCCCAGGCCCTGAGGAAACTGACGGCAGTGATCTCAAAGTCCAAAACCTGTGTGATATTCATCAATCAGATGAGGATGAAGATCGGGGCCATGGGATATGGTTCTCCTGAGACTACTCCAGGAGGAAGGGCGCTCAAGTTCTATTCCTCAGTGAGGATGGATATCAGGAGGATCGGTCCCATAAAGGAAGGCCCAGATATTATTGGCAATCGCACGGTGGTCAAGATCGCCAAGAATAAGGTCGCCCCTCCCTTTAAGAGAGCGGAGTTCGACATCATCTATGGAAAGGGAATATCAAAGGAGGGATGTATCTTGGATTTTGCTTTAGAAAAAGGTGTTATTCAGAAGTCGGGAGCCTGGTTTGAATATCGGAAGAATAAGCTCGGCCAGGGAAGGGAAGGGGTCCGAAAATTTCTGAAGGAGAACCCCAAGATAGCCAAAGAGATTGAGAAGGAGATTAGAGAACTAATCTAATGGTCTCCTATTTAGTCACCGGAGGGGCGGGGTTCATCGGCTCCCATATCGTGGAAGAATTGGTTAAAAGGAGAAAGAAGGTAAAGGTTCTTGACAACTTCTCCACAGGTAAGAGAGAAAACATTGCCCCATTTTGGAAAGAGATTGAACTAATTGAGGGGGATATAAGGGATTCGAGAACCGTTAAAAAGGCAGTGAAAGGAGTAGACTATATCCTACATCAGGCGGCCCTTCCTTCTGTTCCTCGGTCTATTGCCGATCCCATAACCACCAATGAGGTAAATGTCTTAGGCACTTTGAATATCCTGAGGGCAGCGAAGGAGAGAGGGGTGAAGAAGGTTGTCTATGCTTCTTCCTCCTCAGTATACGGTGATACCCCCCAGCTACCAAAGAGGGAGAGTATGCAACTTTCTCCTCTTTCCCCTTATGCCCTAAGCAAGTTAGCAGGTGAAGAATATTCTAAGCTCTTCACCTCTTTATATGGGTTGGAGACGGTAATCCTTCGCTACTTCAATGTCTTTGGTCCCAGGCAGGACCCTGCCTCCCAGTATGCAGCGGTCATTCCCAAGTTCGTCTCTTCTATGTTAAAAGGGAAGAGGCCCACCATCTATGGGGATGGGGAGCAGTCCCGGGACTTCACCTATGTCTGGAATGTGGTCCATGCCAATCTATTGGCTACTTCCCAGACCAAAGAAGGGGTCTTTAATATCGCCTCTGGGAAGAGAATCACAGTAAATGAATTGGTGAAGAATTTAAATAGGATTATGAATACGGACCTCGAACCCCTATATACTGATCCCCGGCCCGGGGATGTGAGACACTCTCTCGCAGACATCTCCCAAGCAGAGAAAACGCTTGGTTATAGGGTAGAAGTAGATTTTGAAGAAGGGTTAAGAAAAACAGTGGAGTGGTTCCAGAAAAACAATTAAAAATGCAAATTGGAGTAAATATGCTCACCATTCTCCATACCGAATCTGCTAAGAGATGGGGCGGTCAGGAGAGGAGAACATTTGCTGAGGCCATCGGATTTAAGAAGAGAGGCTATCGAGTAATCTTGGTGGTTCAGCCGGGAAGCCTTCTGGGAGAGCATGCTAAGGAGGCCGGGATTGAGGTAAGGGAAATAGGGATGAGGAATAGGGATATCCTGAAGGCCTTCTTTCGGCTCCTCTCTCTAATAAGGAGGGAAAGGGTAGATATCGTCAATACCCATTCTCCAAAGGACTCCTGGATCGCATCCTTTGCTGCCCGCCTGGCCTTAAGACCTCAACTTATCAGGACAAGGCATGTCTCCATCCCTATAAGGAATCATCCCTTCAATATTGTCTATAAGCTACCCCACAGGATCATTACCTGTGGAGAAAAGATAAGGGAGAGGATGATCGAAGTGAATCGTCTTCCCGAAGAGAAGATCGTCTCCATCCCTACGGGAGTGGATCTTGACCGGTTCAATCCAGAAAGAGTCAAAGGAGATATTCGGAAAGAACTGGGCATAGAAGAGAATGCTCCCCTAGTGGGGAGCATAAGCATTATAAGAACAGAGAAAGGCTATCCTTACTTTTTAGAAGCCGCCCAAGGAATACTCAAGGTAAAACCAGAGACCAGGTTTCTTATCGTGGGCCCTGAGCCCAAGGGGGATACCTTAGCCCAAGAAGTAAGAAAGCGAGGATTAGAGGATAAAATAATTATGCCGGGCCCAAGGGAGGACATCCCCCAGGTTTTAGCAAGCCTGGATATTTTTGTCCTCTCCTCCTTGAGAGAAGGGGTTCCCCAGGGAGTGGCCCAGGCCCTGGCCATGGAGAAGCCAGTCGTAGCTACAGATGTCGGAGGGGTTCCAGAACTTATTAGGAATGATCAGACCGGCCTGTTAGTCCCTCCCGCTGATAGTAGGGCTTTAGCCAAGGCGATACTTGAACTATTAGAGGATAGGGAGAAGGCAAAAAGATTGGGGAAGAATGGTCGAAAATTGATAGAGGAAAGATTCAGTCAAGAGAGCATGATAGAAAAGATAGAGGACCTCTACCGCGAGTTATTAAGAGAGATTTGAAGAAATATCGGATCCTTTTTCTCATTCTACTATTATCACTTACCATATTCCGTCTCTTCTATATTAGAAGTCTCAACCTCTCTCCAGATGAGGCCTATTACTGGGATTGGTCAAGGAATCTTGCCCTATCCTATTATGATCATCCTCCCATGGTTGCCTATCTCATCTTTTTCTTCACGCGCTTGGGAAGTAGTGAATTTACCGTAAGACTTACCTCAGTTTTATTTGCTCTGGGAATAAGCATCTTTATCTATCTTCTTGCCCAGGATATCTTCAGAAGTGAAAGAATAGGTTTTTTCTCCAGCCTTCTTTTAAACATTATGCCCGGTTTCTCTATCGGAGGGATAATCGTTACCCCGGATGTCCCTTTAGTCTTTTTCTGGGTGCTTACTTTCTATCTCTTCTATCAGGTGATAAAAAAAGAAAACAAATACCTGTGGTATCCTTTGGGTATTGCTCTGGGATTGGGCTTCTTGAGTAAGTACAACATGATCCTCTTCCTGCCCTGTGGCTTACTCTTTCTTTTATTATCTAGTAAGAACCGGAGATGGTTCAAGTATAAGGAGCCCTATCTTGCTTTAATCATTGCTCTTTTTATCTTTACTCCCGTAATCATCTGGAATTATCAGCATCACTGGGTCTCTTTCGCTAAACAACTCAAGCATGGACTGGGGAGGAGGGGATTTCCCCTACGCAACCTAGGGGATTATCTCGGTTCCCAGGCAGGGATCATCTCCCCCTTTCTCTTCTTTGGCCTTCTCTGGGCCATGATAAAAGGCCTTCCCCTTGGGAAAAAGATAAGAAGAGACAATCTTTTACTTCTCTTTTGTTTTTCTCTCCCCATCTTCCTCTTCTTCCTTTTAACCAGCCTCCGTTCCAAAGTAGAGGCCAACTGGCCGGCTGTAGGTTATTTCACCGCCCTCATTGCTTTTATGGGATTAGTATTTGAGATAAAAGGGAGAAAGAAAAGAGTATTTCTCATGCTCCTTGTCTTTTTCTCCAGTTTCATCCTGACCGCCTGCGCCCATTATCCTGCCATCCTCCGTCTTTCTCCAGAGATAGATCCTAGAAACCGGCTATATGGATGGGATCAATTAGGAGAAAGGGTGAGTAGGATAAAGGATGAAATGGGAGAGGGGACATTCATCTTTGCTCCCAGACATCAATTGGCTAGTGAGCTTGCCTTCTATACGGATAAGAGATACCAGACCTATGACCTGGATGGTGAGAATAGATACCACTATTGGGGGAGAGCCGACTTTCTCATTGGGAAGGATGCCATCTTTGCTACCCCAGAGAATTATGATAAAGCCCCCCATATCCTCTCCCATTTCGAATCTTTTGAGAAAGAGGAGCCCTATAGGATCTATTGTAATGAGAGGTTGATGAAGACCTTCCTCATCTACCGTTGCTATAATTATCAAGGAGGATTATTTGGCGGGTGAATATATGGTGAGACCGGACTGTCGCTACTTCCTTGGGGATCGCCCCTGTAGATATCACAAAGAAGAAGGGGTCAGGTGCTCCGACTGTAAGTATTATGATCCAATAAAGATGAGAATCCTCATTGTAAAGTTAGGAGCCATGGGAGATGTCTTAAGAACCACTCCTCTATTGGAGGCCCTAAAGAGAAGGCATACGGGATGTAGGATTAGCTGGGTTGTGGATGAGGAGTCGCAAGAGCTATTGGAGAATAATCCCTCTATTGACCGTATCCTTCCCTATGGTCCAGAAGCCCTATCTCGCTTACTGGTTGAGGAATTCGATCTGATCATCAATCTCGATTCCCTACCAAAGAGCGCCTGCCTTTCCTCCCTGGCTAGGGGAAAGAAGAAATTGGGCTTCGGGCTCGATAAAAAGGGGTCTGTCTTCCCCTTCAATGAGGAGGCAGAGGAGTGGTTCCGGATGGGGATAGACGATGAACTAAAGAGAAAGAATAGAAAGACCTATCAGGAGATTATCTTTGAGATAATGGGACTTAAATTTAAGAAAGAAGAGCTGATAGTCAATCTAAGGGAAGAAGAGAAGGATTTTGCTGGCCAGTTTTCCAAGAGATATGATTTGAAGGGGAAAAAGATTATTGGTCTGGCCACGGGCGCGGGAGGAAGATGGGAACTGAAGAAATGGACCATAGAAGGCTACCTAAAACTCATCGATAGAATAGATAGTGGGATAAAGGATACTAAGATACTATTATTTGGCGAAAAGGGGGAGATAGAGAGAAATAGAGAGATTATAAAGCGGTCAAAAGCCCCCCTCATCAATACCGGCCATGAGAATACCCTAAGAGAATTTTTGTCGCTATTAAGCCTCTGCCACTTAGTGGTCACTGGTGATACCTTAGCCATGCACGCTGCGGTGGCCTTGAAGAGAAAGGTAGTTGCTCTATTTGGTCCCACATCTTCTTCTGAAGTCGAACTCTATGGGAGGGGAGAGAAGATTGCTCCTGATATGGATTGCCTCTGCTGTTATAAAAAGACCTGTGCTAAGCATCCCAACTGCATGGAAAGTATCGACCCGAATACTGTATTTCAAGTAGTGAGGAAACTCCTATGAAGACCATAGTGATTATTCCTACCTATAATGAGAAGGAAAACATCGGCCAGTTGCTTGATGAGATTATGAACCTCCCAAAAGATATTGAGGCTTTGGTGGTAGATGACGACTCTCCTGACGGCACCTGGAGAATAGTAGAAGATTATTCTAAAAAAGATCCCAGAGTTCACCTCTTAAGAAGAACTCTTGAGAGGGGCCGGGGCCTGGCGGAGGTAGCAGGATTTAAATATGCCTTAGAAAAAGGAGCAGATTACATCCTCACTATGGATGCTGATTTTTCCCATCAGCCCCAATATATCCCACAATTTTTACAAAAAATAAAGGATTTTGATATAGTCATTGGTTCTCGTTTTCTTCCCGAAGGGGGGGAGGTGGGAAGAGGATTCTTGAGGCGTCTCATCACTAGACTGGCCAGCACCTACCTTAGGGCCCTATTAGGATTCAAGGTTACCGATCCCACCTCTGGTTATCGGTGCTTTAGGGAAAGGGTTTTGGGGGGAATCGATATTAATACCCTCAGGGCCAAGGACCCCTTTATTCTCACTGAGGTGCTCCATAGATCTTGTAAGAAGAACTTCAGAATTGGAGAAATCCCCATTCTCTTTCAAGATCGGAAAGCCGGCACTTCTAAACTTGGTGGGAAGATCTTGCTAACCTATCTCCTTAAGGTTTTAAGGCTTAGGATTAGAAGAGAGTGAGTATCCCGATTTTGATCTATCATCACGTGAATGAATTAAGGGATAGGTTCACTATCTCTCCAGACGATTTTGATCACCAGATGGAGTACTTGGCAAGAAAAAATTACCAGACCCTTTTCTTAGATGAATTAGTCAATTCTTTGAAAGAGGGTAAAGAGAAAAGAAGGTTAGCCATTACCTTTGACGATGGTTATCTCGATAACTGGGTCTATGCCTATCCTATATTGAAGAAGTATCACCTAAAGGCAACCATCTTTGTCATTACTTCCCGGATCAAGGAGAAGCCCAGCTCCTATCGCCCCAACCTGGAGGATGTCTGGAATGGGAAAGTCAAGAAGGAGGGACTTCCCAGGATCTCAAATCACTACCAGAGCAATCTGAGATGTGTTGGGAACCTTGAGGGCTCAGATGATCACATCGGTTGGGAAGAGGCGAAAGAGATGTTTAAAAGTGGTTTAATAGATATCCAGTCCCATAGTCACCTTCACAGTTATTGTTATGTAAGCGATCGGATAGTCGATTATCATCGAGGGAATAAGTGGCGCACAGGCTGGCTCACAGATGGGGATCTGAGGTTGGGCATTCCCCTATACGAAGATAAACCAGCCCTGGCTGGCCAGAGATATTTCGATGATCGGGGCTTAAGAAACAGACTGGCAGGATATGTTTCCCAAAGGGGAGGGAAGAGGTTCTTTGAAAAGAAGGATTGGAGGAAGGAATTGGATGGGGTGGTAAGTGATTATCGGGCAAAGAATGAACCAAAGGATAATTATGAGACTTTAGAAGAGAGAAAAGAAAGGGTTAAAAACGAACTGCTTCTCTCTAAGAGTGTAATTGAGGATAAATTGGATAAAAAATGTTCTTTCATCGCTTGGCCAGGGGGAGCATACGATAGGGATTTGGTTAACTGGGCTAAAGGATGTGGCTATCAAAAAGCAGTGGCTACCCAGCCAGGAGCAAATACCTCCGATGCCGATCCTATGTCCCTTAAGAGGTTTGAGGTTAAGAAAGGGGATTTAGGCTGGTTTAAGAGAAGGCTTTTTATCTATTCCCACAATCTCAGTGCGCGACTCTATCCCAGAGTGAAGAAATTATTTTAGGGCATTACCACATAAAAGAGACGGAGGATGATGTGGCAAAATCTGGAGCTAGATCCATAGGAAAGAGAGTTTACGGAAAATGGATGGGTTGCCACAAAAATTCGTGGTTATTGCTCCAAAGAAAATCTTAGGATAATGAACATCCTCCATCTCTATAGTGATGAGAACTGGACCGGGCCAGCAGAATCGGTCTTAAACCTTTTGGAGGAATTAAATAGAAGAAAGCATAAAGCCTTCTTTGCCGGAGTTACAAAAAGAAGGGGAAGACTTCTCCCCAGGATAAGAGAGGCGGGCATCCCAGTGATAGAGAGCCTTAACCTTGATCGAAAATCCCATCCTCTAAATTATCTTAGGAATTTGATCAATCTATCCCGAGTCTGGGAAAAGGAAAGAATCGACATCATCCATACCCATTTTCGCTACGACCATATCTTAGCCTCTTTTATTAAAAGAAGAGTTCCTTTAATCCGCACCCTTCACCGGGCAGACCTGGAAAAGGTTAACTTTCAGGAAAGATTCATCCTGCATCACAGAACAGACCATATCATTACCATTTCGAAAGGAATTAGAGAAAAGGTTATCCAGAATTTGGGAATTGAGCCAGAAAGGGTAAGCACCATCTATGGGGCGATAGATAACAATAAATTTAATCCCCAGCTTTCTGGGAATAGAATAAGGAAGGAATTGGGAATGGATGAAGATGTTCCCGCGGTGGGCATGATCGCTCCCTTACAACCTTATAGAAAGCATCTCCATCTTTTAAGAGCAATCCCTAAAGTAAAAAAGGAGTTTCCCAGAGTAAAGTTTCTTCTCATCGGAAGCATCGGTAGCTATCAGAAATTCTTAAAAGTGGAAATCAGAAGATTGGGAACCTCTGATTCTGTCATCTTTACTGGCTATCGGGATGAAGATTATCCTCAAGTTCTTGCCTCTCTGGATCTGGTAGTCTTCTTGGTTCCTGGTTCCGATGGCTCCTGTCGCACGGTCTTAGAGGCTCTGGCCATGGCCAAGCCCGTGGTCTCTAGTAAAGTCGGTCCCATTCCAGAGATAATGGAGGATGGTAGGGAAGGGATATTGATCGATAGCCCTGATGATGTTGCCTCCTTAACAGATGCAATCCTAAAGGCCCTGAAGGATAAGGAACTGGCGAGAAGAATGGGGGAAGCAGGAAGGAGATTAATGGAGAAATTCACTCCAGAATCCCACGCTACCCAGATGGAGGAGATCTATAATCGGGTTATCAGTGATCACCAATGAAGATTGCCTTGGTTCGCCAGAGTTATCATAAATATGGAGGAGCAGAGAGGTATGTGAGTTACTTAGCAGAGGGGCTCTTGGAGAGAGGTCACGAGGTTCATGTCTTTGCCAGAAAGTGGGATCCTGATGCTCCAGAAGGGATTATCTTTCATAGGGTTTCTACCCTGAAAGGCCCCTCTTTTCTTAAAGTGTTAAGTTTTGCCTCTAATGTAAAAAGATTATTGAGAAGGGAGAGATTCGATATTATCAATAGTTTTGATCGCACCCTCTTTCAGGATATCTATCGGGCAGGGGATGGGGTTCATAGAGAATGGAGAAAGAGGCTTTTGGAGATCACTCCTAACCCGATAACCAGGTTTCTAATTCTTCTTAACCCTTTGCATCTGAGTCTCCTTTTTCTGGAAAAGAGAATCTTTAAAG
>DLMW01000059.1:1492-3898 GCA_002478245.1 bacterium UBP18_UBA7526 | reverse complement strand
AGAATCTTTAAAGAGAATAATTACAAAAAAATAGTCGCCATATCGAAGGAAGGAAAAAAAGAGATCATAAAGTATTATGGGGTTCGGCCAGAGGATATTGTGGTCATCTATAACGGAGTGGACCCAAAAGAGTTTCATCCCCAAAACAGAGCGTTATTTAGAGAGGAGATAAGGAGAGAGTTTGGTATTCTGGAAGAGGAATTCCTCATTCTCTTTGTGGGGAGCGGCTATCGGAGGAAGGGCTTGAGATACTTGCTTGAGGCCATTTCCCTCTTGAAAGAAGAGAAACTGTTAAGGGTTTTGGTGGTGGCCAAGGGCAAGAAGAGGCCATACTTGAGAAGGGCTGCCAGGCTGGGAGTGAAAAATAGAATAGTCTTTGCGGGAGAGAGGAAGGACTTAAGAAAATTCTATGCGGCATGCGACCTCTTCGTCCTACCCACCATCTATGAACCCTTTGGCAATGTCTGTCTGGAGACCATGGCCAGTGGGCTTCCCCTTATTGTGAGTAGAACAAGCGGGGCAGCAGAGATTGTTATTGGGGGAGAGAATGGGCTTCTCTTAGAGAATCCCCAAGATTCTCAAGAATTGGCCCAGAAGATTAGACTTACCTTTGATGATAAGTTTAGGGATAGGTTAGCTAGAAATGCCCGGGCTTTGGCCGAGAATTTTACTGTTGAGAGGAATGTAGAAAGGACATTAGCGCTCTACCGACAAACACTAAATTGTGGACGGTGAAACGTGGAAGTAATCTATGCGGTGGGGGCTCCCTTAGCAAAAGGGGGGATAGGGGATCTTGCCCACCAGGCGATTAAAGCAATCGCTAGAGCTGGTTATTTGAAGAGAGCAATTACCATTGGTAAAAGGAGAGGAGTAGACCTAAATCGCTATAAGATAGTAAGCATCCTCTATCCCAAGAGAGTAAGGCTTCCCTATCTTAATGCCCAGAGATGGTATTATCTGAGGAATCTATACTTCGATGGCAGAGTGAGAAATTTTCTAAAAGAAGGCTGTGACATCTTCCATGGCTGGAATGGCCAATGCCTCTCATCATTAAAAGAGGCAAAGAAGAGAGGGGCAGTAACCGTTGTTGAGAGGTCTTCCTCCCATATTCTCACTCAGATGGAATTGATCAAAGAGGAATACGAAACCTACGGGATTAAATTGGAGCCTGAATTGAATGTAGTTATCGAACGCTGTCTGAGAGAGTATGAGGTAGCAGACTATATAAGTCTCCCCTCCCGCTTTGTCTACGATAGTTTCTTAAAGAGAGGTTTTGATAGGAAGAGATTGATCCTTATTCCTCTGGGGGTAGATACGGAGAAGTATCGGCCGGGAGAGAAAAAGGATGAAACCTTTCGGGTCCTATTTATGGGGCAGGTATCCTTACGCAAAGGGGTCCAGTACCTCTTAAAGGCTTTCTCTGAACTTAAATTGAAGAATAGCGAATTACTTCTCGTAGGAGGAATAGGCAAGGATATGAAAGGGATCTTCCCAGAATATGAAAAAAGAATAAACTTAAAGCATATCAATTGGAGTAACGACATAGGAAGCATCTGTCAACGATCCTCTATCTTTGTCTTTCCCTCTGTTGAGGAGGGTTCTGCCTTGGTTAACTATATCGCCATGGCCTGTGGCCTGCCAGTTATTACCACTTTTAACTCTGGTTCTCTGGTAAAAGATGGTGAGGGCGGCTTTCTGGTTCCCATAAGGGATGTCGAAGCATTGAAAGAGAAGATACTATACTTCTATGAGAATCCTCAAGAGATCAAGGCCATGGGCGCAAGTGCCCGAGAAGAGATAGAAAATTATACCTGGGAGAAGTATGGAGAGGGACTAATCAAGGTCTATGAAAGGATAACATAAAGTGGAGAAATTAGCCCTTTTAGGAGGAAAGCCAGTAAGAGGTAAGTTTTTGGTTTTCGGAGCACCAGATATTAGAAAAGAAGAGATAGGGGAGGTAGTAACTACCCTAAAATCAGGCTGGCTTTCCACTGGGCCCAGGGTGGCAAGATTCGAAGAAGATTTCAAAAATTATATCGGATGTAAATACGCCATTGCCTTAAACTCCGGTACTGCCGGATTGCATCTTGCCTTAGAGATTGCCAGAATTGCAGAAGGGGATGAGGTAATTACTACTCCTTTAACCTTTGCCTCAACGGCCAATGTCATCATCCATCAAAAAGCCACCCCGGTCTTTGCTGATGTGGAGAGAGAAACAGGCAATATTGACCCTAAAGAAATAAAGAAGAAGATTACCAAGAAGACAAAAGCCATTATCCCGGTTCACTTATACGGAAGGCCATGCAGGATGGATGAGATTATGAAGATCGCCAGAGAGCATGATCTCTTGGTCATTGAGGATGCTGCCCATGCGGTGGAGGCTCGCTACAAGGATAAGAAAATTGG
>DLMW01000059.1:0-1344 GCA_002478245.1 bacterium UBP18_UBA7526 | reverse complement strand
GCTACAAGGATAAGAAAATTGGAAATATTGGAGATCTCACCGCTTTTAGTTTCTATGCCACAAAGAATGTGGTCACTGGCGAGGGAGGGATGCTTACTACCAATAATGACCAGTGGGCTGGGAAATTAAAGGCTTTACGCCTTCATGGCCTCTCAAAAGATGCCTGGAAGAGATATTCTCAAGAAGGCTTCACCCCTTATGATATCCTCTATCCCGGATATAAATATAATATGATGGACATTCAGGCTGCTTTAGGGATTCATCAATTGAAAAGGGCAGAAGAGAATCTGAAGATCAGGGAGAAGTATTTTAGAATATATAATCAGGCTTTCTCTAATATCCGGGAAATAGAGACCCTCATTGAAGAGAAGGATATCCGTCACGCCCGTCATTTATATACGATTTTATTAAGATTGGAAAGATTAAAATGTGAGCGAAATCAATTTGCTGTTGCTTTGCAGGCAGAGAATATTGGTATCGGCATCCACTTTTTAGCCCTGCACCTTTCCTCCTATTATAGAAAGAGATTCGGGTTCAAAAGAGGGGACTTTCCTAATGCGGAATACATCTCGGATAGGACGATATCCCTACCCCTTTCCCCCAAGTTGACTGAAGAAGATATTAACGATGTTATAAAAGCGGTGCGGAAAGTAACTAGGCATTACAAAAGATGAGGATTCTCTTAGCCACAAATGATTTCCCCCCGAAGGTGGGAGGGATTCAGACCTATTGCTATGAGTTGGCGAAGAACCTTACTTCTTTAGGGGAGGAAATGGTTGTTTTGGCACCTAGAGTAGAAGGGAACTTAGAGTTTGATAGAAGGCAGAACTTTAAGATAATCAGAGTAAGAAAGAAAATCAGCCTCTATCTCACCTTCTTCTCCGTTTTAAGAAGAGAAGGAATAGAGAAGATTTTGGTTGCCCATCGGGCGAACTATGCTCGTCTGGCCTCTTGGGCAAATCTTCTTTTAAAAACTCCTTATGATATCATTGTCTATGGAGGAGAGATCCATAGAATCTCCACTCCGGGAGGAAACAATCCCTATATTCTAAGGCGCTATATGGAGTTTGTAAACGTCATTAATGAAAGGCCTATTTCCTATATGGTCTCATCCTTTCTGCATCTCAAAAATTATGACTCCCGATTGATTAACCTATTAAATGTAAAATACCTTTTAAGTACAGAAAAAATAGAAAGTGAAAAGTTCAGATTAATCTGGGATCAGGACCTTAAAGTGTATGAGAATAAAGAATTTCTTCCTCGGGCCTTCATTGTCCATAGAACAAAAGTTATCAAAGAAAGAGATAAAATATTTGAAGAATTAACTAATCCCCGTTTCAATCC
>DLMW01000074.1:2944-14516 GCA_002478245.1 bacterium UBP18_UBA7526 | reverse complement strand
AGTAATTTGTTAGGGCTAAAGCGATGAAGTTCATCATGATGGTAGTGATTACCTCATGGGCCCCTCTCTTTGCTTTTAATATCCCAGGGACCCCAGCCCACAGAGCGCCCCCCACCATCCCTCCTAAGATGCATAATGGAAGGAGGATAAAGCCAGGGAGATCGATGAGGGTGAAGCCCAGATAGGCGGTCAAGAAGGAACCGATATATAACTGGCCTTCTGCTCCGATATTGAATAGTCCGGCTCGAAAACCAAAGGCTACCGCTAAACCAGTGAAGATTAAGGGAGTGGCCTTGAATAATACCTGGGCAATACCATAGGGATTACCTAGGGCACCAGAGAATAGTTTTCCATAGATGAAGAAGGGGTTCTGACCGATAATCAGGATGAATATCCCTCCCACTAGGAAGGCCGCCCCTACAGCCAAGATCGGACTCAATATCTCAAGCAACTTTTCTCTTCTAATCACTCCTTACCCTTCTCTTTAGGTTCTCCGCCATCTCATTCAAAGCATCGGCCAAGGGTTTTAGATCATCACTTCTCCTTATGCCGATCTTCTCCTCAAAATTACCCTCTCCAACTTTTTTGATATACTCCTGAATCCTCTGTAATGGCCCGAATATCCGATGGGAGGTTATCAGGCTGACGATAGTCACCAGTATCAGCCAGAGGGCTAGGATACAGCCAGCAACGATATTCGCTTCCCGATAGGTATCCCACATAGTGGGATTCTCTCCTAAAATGACCTTATTGGCTATCGACCAATAGAGAGCATACATCCCTCCGGTCAAAAGGGCAGCCAATAGGCTACAGATAACAGCCACTAGGATATACCTCAGTTGGAGCCTTTTCTGAATAAGGAATCTTCTCCTTCTCTCTCCTCTTAAGCGAAAACTCATCTTCCACCTCCTTCATTCAATGAACAATTGTTACTTGCGAATAGCCCCAGCCATTAGAAGGCCGAGCTCAGATTCGGTCGTCTTCTTGGGATCCACCTCCCCCACAATCCTTCCCTCATATATCACCAATATGCGATCAGATAGGGACATGATCTCACTCAATTCGGCAGAGACCAAGAGGATCGCCTTTCCCTTATCCCTCTCTTCCAGAATTTTCTTATGGATGAACTCTATGGCGCCGATGTCCACTCCCCTGGTGGGTTGGGCAGCGATTAAGAGCTGGGGATGGCGGGATAGTTCCCGAGCGGCAACGGCCTTCTGTTGATTTCCACCAGAAAGGGAATGGACCGGGATCTCCGCCTCTTTCGGCCGGATATCAAACTCCTCAATTAATCGCGAAGCAAAATCCCTTATCCTCTTGAAGTTAAGTCTTGGGCCCTGAGCCATGGGGGGCCGATAGTGCTTCCCCAGGATGAGATTATCCTCTACAGAATAGTCCAAGATCAGACCCCTCTTATGCCTATCCTCTGGGATATGGGCAATTCTCGATTCCAGGATCTTTCGGGGTGAAGCATTGGTTATCTCCCTATCCCATAGGGTTACCTTACCCCTTATCAGTCTCCGCAAACCAGTCAATACCTCAACCAGTTCTGTCTGGCCATTCCCCTCCACTCCGGCAATCCCCAAGATCTCACCCGCTCTTATCTTAAGAGAGACCCTTTTCAAGGCAGGAAGACCCCGATCGTTCATAGCCTCCAGGTCTTTTACTTCCAGGACCACTCCCCTCATCTGGGGAGGCCTCTTCTCTACTTTGAGGAGAACCTCCCTCCCCACCATCATCCGGGCCAGTTCTTCTTTTGTCGTCCTCTTCGTCTCCACAACCCCCGCTACCTTACCACCCCTCATCACTGTGATCCGGTCAGCTATCTCCATGACCTCCTTCAATTTGTGGGTAATGAAGATGATCGTCTTTCCCTCTCTCTTTAGGGATCTCATGACATTAAATAACTCCCCCACCTCCTGTGGGGTTAAAACCGCAGTGGGCTCATCCAGAATAAGAATCTCTGCTCCCCGATAGAGAACCTTTATGATCTCCACCCTCTGCTCCCAGCCTACGGAAAGGTCCTGGACCTTTGCTTCGGGATCGACCTTTAAACCATATCTTTCGGAGAGTACCTCCACCTCTTCTATAGCCCTCTTCCTATCGTTAAATATCCTCCCTCTTCTGGGCTCCATTCCCAAGACTACATTCTCGGCAACGGTCAAGGGAGGGATGAGCATGAAGTGCTGGTGAACCATCCCGATTCCCTGTTCAATGGCTACACTGGGAGAGGAGATGTCGATCTCCTTCCCCCTAATAAGAATCTGGCCTCTATCCTTCTGATAGAGGCCGTAGAGTATCTTCATCAGGGTAGACTTCCCGGCACCATTCTCTCCCATCAAGCCATGGATCTCACCAGAATAGACCTTGAAGTCCACGTTATCGTTTGCTACTACTAGGGGGAAGCGCTTGGTAATCCCCCTCATCTCAATAGCAACTTCTCTCAATGCTTATCTCCTCATGCTTAAAAATAAGAGGTTAAAAGCGGTTAACAAAGGCTGATCCCCAGCCCGAGGCTGGTCCGCCTTGAGGCAGAAACTGTTAGCAACCTTAAAAGGCTCTCTATTCTTTAGGGACCCCTATCTCCCCTTTAATAATCTGGGCCTTGAGTTCCTCTACTTTCTTTCTTACTTCACCTGGGATGAGGTCCTTGTTATTCTCATCATAGACATAGCCCACCCCATCCTCTTCAAGGCCAAAGGTATGGACCCCTCCCTTGAACTGGCCAGCGATGGTCTCCTTTATGGTATTATAGACTGAGTTATCCACTCTTTTAATCATACTGGTCAGGATAAATCCCGGGGCCTCGTAGTATTGATCGGAATCGACCCCAATGGCTAAGGCCTTCTTCTCCCGTGCTGCCTCAAATACCCCCAAGCCAGTGGAGCCCGAGGCGTGATAGATGATATCCACTCCCTGCCCATACTGAGATAGGGCAATCTCCTTTCCCTTGGCCGGGTTCTTGAAGGCCTCTCCCGTCACTCCAGCATAGCCCACCAGGATAGTGGCCTTGGGATTTACCCTCCTCACTCCTGCCTTATAACCCGATTCAAACTTATGAATCAAGGGGATGTCCATCCCACCCACAAAACCCAATTTATTCGTCTTGGTCACCAGTCCCGCAATGGCACCTACCAGATAGGAGCCCTCTTCCTCCCTGAACTTCAAGGCAGCCAAGTTGGGAGGGATCTCCCTTCCCGGTTGAACAGTATAGTCAACGCAGGCGAACTTCTTATCTGGAAACTCTCTGGCAACATGAGTGATGTCATCAGAGAACATGAATCCAATGCCAAATATCAGGTCGAATTTCTGATTGGCGAGCATCCTTAGTCCCGATTCCCGATCTGAGCCCTCTCCCGGCTCGATATACTCGTAGTATATTCCCAGATCTTCTTTTGCTTTCTCCAATCCTCGATAAGCGGAGTCGTTGAAGCTCTTATCCCCCCTTCCTCCCACATCGAAGACCAGTCCTACTCTTAGAGTGGCTTCGGCGAACTCTATCCTCTTGGCACAGCCAACCATTACCGCTAGAACAACCACCAAGATAATCAGCCTTTTCTTCATCCTCCCCTCCTTACAATTCTTCCCTGAATTCCCGGGCTTTTGATTGGTGAGTGACTCTTTATATACTCCTCTTCCAAGTCCCTTAACCGGACTCTGGTATCCTTAATATTTCTTCCCTTCTTGAAGGGTTCCACATTATGTGCCAGGTAACTATTGGTTACTAAGGAATAGGTCTTCTTGGGTTTTAGGGGTTTACCCCCGATCTCTATCGCCAATATTCTCTCTCCTTCTGGTTTTTCTGGATCATAAGTAACCTTCAGTCCCGATACCTGTAATATTCCGGCCTTACCCACACTTCCCTCCAGAATCTGCCAGATCTCTTCCCCAGATAACTCCATGGTAACTAGAGTATTGCCAAAGGGAGAAACCAGATAGACATCCCTTTTGGTTATCTTCCCTTTCGGTATCTCACCCCTTATACCAAAACTATTTTGAAGGGCAATCTCTGTCCCAGCAAACTCTCTCATAAGATCTGTTTGCCAGTTCCCTAAGGGAGATTCTCGGTATCCTTCTGGATCATGCCTAATATCCTCAACTGCTTCTCCAATTATCCGATCCATCTCCTCCCTTATTGGGGAGGCATACCTCTCAATGAGAGAGGCTATCTCTCCATCCGGGGGATATTTCTCCCTCCAGAGAGTAATGATCCTTCCCTTATGTTTGATAATCTTCTTACTTCTTCTATCGATTGCCAAGTCTAAGCGACCGAGATGGGCTCCCAGCCCCTTTGTCTGGCAGATAATGGTCCCATATTTAGGAGAGATCACCGGAGGATCGAGTTCCTTCTCATAGTGGCCTCCGATGATGATATCTATTCCTGGGGCTTCTTCTGCCAGTTGATAGTCAGTAATCAGTTCTTTCTCTTCGGGATTGAATCCCAAATGGGTGAGGCCGATGATAATATCTGCTTTCTCTTCCAATTCTTTAAGACACTCCTCGGCATAAGGCAGTACCTCGGCAAACTTCAATCCTTCGCAGTAAGAAGTGGGGGTAGTAATCCCGAAGATCCCGAATCTTATGCCGCCTACCCCCTTAGAAGATCTTCTAATGGCCTTAACGATATAGGGCTTGGCGTATTCTATTCTCTTTCCTGTTTTCTCGTCAATGATATTGGCGCTCAGGAAAGGAAATTGGGCTATCTCTGCTAAGCGTTTTACATTCTCATTCCCCTGGTCATAGTCATGATTCCCTAAGGTCAAGGTATCGTAGCCCAGTTCATTCATGATCTCGATCACGGCCTCCCCACCAGTAAAGTCTCCCTCTGGCGTTCCTTGAAAGAAGTCGCCAGCATCCAAGAGGAGATCGTAGCGCATCCTCTTTAGATAGGTGGCCAAAGAGGCACTTCCCCCGATTAAAGGCTTCTTTCCTCCCTCCACCCATCTCGCCTCATAAGGAAGGATCCTTCCCTGTAGGTCATTGGTATAGAGGATAGTCACCTTCTCTTTTGAAAGGCCAGAATAGAGGAAGTAACCGAAGAGGAAGAGGAAAATTAAAACAAGATATCTTTTCTTATTCATTCCTTCTTCATTAGACAAGATCCAAGATAAGTTTTGATAATATCCCTCATTCCTTTGCTATATAAAGAGTGGGTTTGGGCACGATGGGTTTGTCTATCTAACGGGGTTAATGAGGCTGGCTAAGTATCCGGCACCGAAGCCATTATCGATATTGACTACCCCCACACCACTAGAACAGGTATTGAGCATGGTTAAAAGAGCAGAAAGGCCCTTAAAGCTTGCCCCATAGCCTACAGAGGTGGGGACAGCGATCACAGGGCAAGAGACAAGACCCGCGATGATACTTGCTAAGGCCCCCTCCATTCCGGCAATGACGATGATGACCCTTGCTTTGAGAAGCCTCTCTTTTTGGGCGAGCAATCTCTGTAATCCAGCCACACCGATATCATATATCTTCTCTACCCTATTCCCCATGATCTTCAAAGTAGCGATGGCCTCCTCTGCCACCGGGATATCCGCTGTCCCTGCAGTGACCACTAAAACCAAACCCTTCTTCACCTTCGGCCTCTTCTTCTGTATGGAGATTATCCTTCCTTCCTTATAATACTTGCAGTTTGAATGCTTCTTCTTGATTGCTTGATATATCTTTTCATCTGCCCTGGTGGCCACGCAGTCACTCCCTCTTTTAACCATGCGATCCACAATCTTCTCTATCTGGACCATGCTCTTCCCCGGACAGAGGATAACCTCAGGGAATCCCTTTCTTAAAGCCCGGTGGGTATCTATCTTGGTAAATCCCAGATCCTCAAAGGGAAGGAAGCGTAGTTCATCCATGGCCTCATCAATCCCTATCTTCCCCGCCTTCACTCTCTTCAATAATCTCTCAATATCCTCAGCATCCATAGATGTATCCTCAACGAATTACAATACACCGATAACCAAGAAACAAACACCAAAATCCAGACTTTTGATTTGATTAAAGACCCCATAGTTCGGAGATAACGGGATCTACGAAATTGTAACCGCTCGTTTCACTGGCAATAGCCGAAGATTTACCTCGACCTTGTCGAGGTTAGGGCCTCATCCATGCTTCCACTCCGATAGCCCTCCAGATCGCAAGAGACATAGGTATAGCCCAATCTCTTCAATCCATTAATAACCTTCTTTCTTATATCCTCTTTCACCAGGATTCTTATCTCTTTGGGATTGACCTCAATCCTTGCGGTATCTCCATAATCCCTCAGACGCAACTCTTTTAGACCAAGGCCTTTCAAAAACTCCTCACCCTTCTCTATCCTCTCTAATCTCTTTCTCGTTATTCTCTCTCTATAGGGAATCCTGGTCGCCAGGCAGGTCTGGGATGGCCTATCCCAGGTGGGGAGCCCTAATTCCCTAGATAGTTTGCGGATCTCCTCCTTCCTCAATCCCACCTCTGCCAAGGGGCTCCTTATCCCTAACTCTCTTAAGGCTCTTTTCCCTGGCCGGAAGGACTCCAGATCATCGTAGTTTGAACCATCGAGGACAAACTTGAGATCATTCTCTCGGGCAATTCTTTTTAATCCCTTAAAAAGTTCTTTCTTACAATAATAGCATCTGTCAATCGTATTTTTAATAAAATCTTTATTCTCACATTCCCGGGAATGGAAGGTGATATGCCTTACCCGAAACGCCCTAGCCAACTCCTTCGCTTCCTTCACTTCATAAGGGAAGTGGATGGGCGAGGAGGAGGTTACGGCCATTACGCTATCGCCCAAGGCCCGAGAGGCTACCTTCAATAGAAATGTGGAATCCACCCCACCAGAGAAGGCAACCAGAGCACTCTGCATCCTTTTCAAATTCTCTTCAAGCCTCTTCAACTTTTTATTCTTCAATTACTACCATCAATTCCTTAATAGATTCTTTTATGCTCTCTGCCGATCTATGGAAAGCCTCTCTCTCCTCTTCATCTAATTCTAACTCCACTATCTCTTCTATCCCTTCTCTGCCCAACCTTGCCGGGACACCGATACAGATATCCTCTAAACCGTATTGGCCTGATAAGTAGGCAGAAGTAGGCATGATCTCCTTTTTATCTCTAACTATAGACTCAATCATGGAGTAGGCTGAGGCTGATGGAGCATAATAGGCGCTACCTGTTTTTAGGAATGAGACGATCCTTGCCCCAGTCTCACGAGTCTTTAGTATGAGCTCCTCTATCCTCTCTTTAGGGAGTAAATGGGAGAGGGGGACACCAGAAACCTTAGAATGGCGAGGCAGGGGCACCATGGTCTGATCATGACCCCCCAGGACCATGGCCTCAATCTCTGAAACCGGCACATTCAATTCCTGGGCGATCAAGGTGCTGAATCGGGCAGCATCCAAGACCCCAGCCATCCCAAAGACCCTCTGCGATTTAAAGCCACTTAGCTTATATGCTAAGTAGGTCATGGCATCTAAGGGGTTGGTGACCACGAGTATTATGGAGTCTGGGGAGTAAGTGGTGACCTTTGAGACCACCTCCTTCACAATATTGGCATTCTTCCTTAATAAATCCCTCCTCTCCATCCCTGGCTTCCGGCTTAATCCGGCGCTAATGACTACAATATCCGAGCCCACGATCTCTCTATAGTCATTGGTCCCGATGATCTTTCGACTATGGCCCACAATTGGTGCGGCAGTAGAAAGATCCAGGGCCTTACCTTGGGGAAGGCCCTCTATCACATCCAATAAGACTACATCGCATAGGTTGCTCTCCGCAACCCTCATGCCGATCATGGCGCCTACGTTTCCTGCCCCAATGATACTGACCTTACTCTTAACCCCACCCTTTTCCATTAGGGTTTCCTATGTAATCCTGAGGTATCTTCTCTCAATCCCATCTAACCAAGATATCTCCTTGGGAGATACTTCCATAGGGGCTGTCGCCCCTCTGGCGTTCGCTTCGCTTTTTTTCAAAGCAACCGATATTAACTTTTTTATTTCTCTTTCAGACTAATCAGGTGATGATTTCGCCAGTTGAGCTTGAGCCTCTTCCTCTTTTTATATGCCTTCCCTTGCAAGATAGCACCCACTAAAAGGGGTAAACCAATAGTGGCGTCAATGTAGGTAGTGGCTTTTCTGGCCTTCTTGGCCACCTTCCCCCAGGACTGGGCCTCTCGCAAGGTGCATCCCGATAAACCTCCCCAGTGGGGAGCATCTGCTGTCAATTGTATAGCGTAGTCGTGCCCCTTCGTCTGGCCACGGGGGATGATCCCTAAACACTCCAGGGTAACCGTTGCCTGCTGGATGAAGTTCTTGGGATAGCCACCAGAGACATAGACCACTCCCGTCTTCTTAGTCTTCATGACCATCTGGGTGATCTCATAGTTATCCAGGATGGCGTCGATTACGATGTGGTCCTTATTCCGATAGTAATGCATGGTGAGAGCGATGCCGATGGAACTATCATTGAGCGCGGGACAGATCACCGGGATAGCATGCTTGGCCGCAGTATATAGAATGGAGTCTTTATCCTGTAGTTTCTTTCCCAATATCCTTAAGAATTCGCTTGAGGAATAGGTCCTTCTGGGAAGTCTATCGGCAATTTCACATATCGCCTTATCCGTTCTATCGAAGTCTGCCTCATCCACATAGGTATCGTAGATGCGATTGATGTATAACTCTCTTAACAGAACATCATCGGCATAGGGGGTTCCCATATAGAACTTACTACCTGTAGCCAGAGCGAAGTCCTGATAGAGGTTTCCACCCGTAGCCACCAGGCAATCGACCAGATTATATTCTATCATATCCCGGATAACCTTTCTCATGCCCCCAGCCATCATGGGACCGGCCAATCCTAAGAAGATCAGAGGCCGATCCGGATCCTTCAGGCAGTCCTCATAGACCTGGAGGCATCTATTTAAGTTCCGTGACTGGATGGATGATCTCCCAAAGGACTTCAACAGTCCCCTAATATCCTTCACCTTCTCCAGATCGACCTGCTCTACTTCCTCACTCAAAACCTCTTTCTTGGTTATCATGCTTTGCCCCCAATTAAAAATTAAAAAGTAAAAGTAAAAATTTTTTCTTATCAATTTTCATTTTTCATCGTTGTTAGGTAGTCCCTGATTCCCTCTTCAATGCTATATTCTGCTTTAAAGCCCAATAGTTCCTCTGCTCTTTTAGTATCTGCTCTGGTCTCATTCTGATAGAAGGGGTAAGGGTTATCAAAGTACTCTGGCTCATAAGATGTTCCCAGAACCTCGTTTAGGATCTCTATTATCCTGTTAAAGGTTGTGGCTACCCCTGTTGCCACATTCACGATCCCTGACTCCTTGGCTCTTAGGGCCTTTATGGTAGCATCGACCGCATCCTTTACATAGATGAAGTCCCGGGACTGCTCCCCATACTTAAAGATCCTCGGTCTCTTGGCCGCTTTCATCTGGCAGGCGAGCTGATAGATCATGCTAGAAGCCTTCTTCTTATATTTCTCTCGCGGGCCATAGACATTGAAGTACCTTAAGCCCACTATCCTTATCCTATCCTTATATCTCATGGCCTCTTCATCCATAAGGGACTTGGAACGGGCATAGGCATTCTGAGGAAGTAATTCTTGGTCTTCCCTCATAGGACAGGGACCATTCCCATAGACCCCGGCAGATGAGGCATAGACTAGGATCGCTTCCTCCCTTAGGGCAAAGTCCAATATCCTCTTGAATCCCCCAAGATTGACCTCCCTCATCTTTTTCTCATCACTTAAGGTAGTATCTGTGATTGAAGCCTGATGGAAGACGACATCGACATCCTTAAAATCCTTCGCAAGGTCCATACTGGTAATATCATCTATTATCAAGTCTCCTTGGAAGCCTCTTAGATTCTCTCTATTGCCGCTTGAAAGATTATCTATTACTATGACCCCATTATCCTTTTGTAAGGTTAAAGCGAGATTAGAGCCGATGAACCCCGCACCACCAGTGATCAATATCTTCATTCATTCCTCTCTAATCAGGTGCGAACAAAATGTAGGATACCGATTTAGCTTTTTAAAGGTTGCTGCGGGGTGAACCTCCGCCCCTCCTGTGATTAGGATTCCCATCTTCGCCTCTTAGACACAGATGCTGGATCTTTGATCCTTGTTCTAATAGCTACTCTATTCACTGTTATCTAAATTAACACAAAAGAATAGGTCTGTCAACCCCGTTGGAAATTCTCCTTAATAAGAGGGTATTTATCTACTCAGGTGCTATCATCCTTTAAAACGTTAATTATAATTCGCGACTATTCGTGTCTCATAGACCCAAGCAGTAAGCAATACAAAGAAATTCGTGTCCAAGACTTGACAATCTAAAGAAAGTAGTCTAAACTAAGCACTGGAGGAGAAATGGTAAAGCCCAAGAAGTTCTTAACCATTATGTTCATCCCCCATAGCCAGAAGAGGACTAAAAGTCTGCACATCTCCTATTCCATCTTCTTTTGCCTGCCCTTTATCTTCTGTCTTCTTCTGGTTACCTCCACCCTCTTTCTCACAAGATATCACGAGTATAGAAGGATTCTAAGGATAAATAAGGAGTTAGTGGCAGAGGTGAGTGAATTTGAGAAAGCCATGAGGGTAGTGGGAGAGCTGGAGACAAAACTAAGGATAATGACCGGCACGGAAAAAGAGGAGCTCGCCACGGGCGGGCCTTCGGGGCTATCCAACCTCTTAAGATATATTGAAGAGAAGCCTGCCCTGGCTATAGAGGATGTGCGGGCTTTGGAGAAGCGGGCGGTCTTACAGGCTAAGAGTCTGGAAGAACTCTCCCAGATATTGGAAGGGCAGACCATAAGACTGGCTCATACCCCTTCGATTAGCCCGGTAGAAGGAAGGGCCTGGCTTGCCTCCAAATTTGGCGGGCGCCGGGATCCTTACACCAGACGCTGGAGAATGCATGAAGGGCTGGATCTGGCTGCTCGGCCGGGAACCCCAATTATTGCCGCGGCAGATGGCGTAGTAAGGTTCTCGGGAGAGAAGGGAACCTGGGGAAGGGTGGTGATTATTGCTCATGGATATGGCTTCGAAACCCGCTATACTCATAATAGAAGGAATCTTGTTAAGACAGGTCAAGAGGTGAAGAGATACGATCAGATTGCAGAATTGGGGGCGAGCGGTCGCACCACTGGGCCCCATGTTCATTATGAAGTATATAGACTGGGTAAACCGGTCGACCCCATGCTCTACATTGTTAACTTAGAAGACATCGGAAGAGAGGGCTACTAGAGACGCGAATAAACTAATACGAACTGTCATAAATAAGGCGTCCGACCCGTCTGGCCATTTTCGATGGACGGAGCGGGACGGACGCTTTTCTTTTTGACATTATTTTGGATGCGTGGTATACTTAAAAAATAGAAGGGCAGAAAAAGATGAAGTATGTCTTCGGACCAGTGCCGTCAAGAAGATTGGGGATCTCTTTGGGAGTGGACCTTGTCCCTTTTAAGACCTGCACCTTCAACTGCATCTATTGTCAATTGGGGAGAACCACCAACCAAACCCTGAAGAGGAAGGAATACATCAGGACCCAAGCCATTCTATCCGAATTACGCGCCTGGTT
>DLMW01000074.1:1906-2782 GCA_002478245.1 bacterium UBP18_UBA7526 | reverse complement strand
AAATTCGTGTTACCGAATTATATCACTCTCTCTGGCTCAGGAGAGCCGACCCTCAATTCAAAGATTGGGGAGATAGTCTCGGAAATAAAAAAGATGACTACCATTCCTGTTGCCGTATTGACCAATGGCTCCTTATTATATAGAAGAGAGGTAAGGGACAGTCTAAAGAAAGTGGATTTAGTCCTCCCTTCCCTCGATGCTGTAGCCCCGAAGACTTTTCAGAGGATAAATCGCCCTCTCAAATCCTTAGGAATCGAAAGGATAGTCAGGGGGCTTATGGACTTTAGAAAAGAATATGGGGGAAAGATCTGGCTTGAGGTTATGCTGGTTAAAGGAATAAATGACCGGAGGGAAGAGATTGAGAAGTTAAAGAGAGCGATTGCTAAGATCAAACCGGATAGGATTCAACTCAATACCGTTGCCCGTCCACCCTGCGAGAGGTTTGCTAAAGCCTTAAGTAATAAAGAACTTGAGAGGATCGAAAATCTCCTCGGTCCCCCAGCAGAAATAATTGTCGATTTGGGAAGAAGGACCTTACTAAGTGGGATGGAAGATCTAAAGGGAAGGATCATATCCCTGCTTAAGAGAAGACCGGCTACGGTGCAGGAGTTAATAGATGGGCTGGGTGTGCCTAAGGAGGAGGTCCTTAAGTATCTTATTCCTCTAGAGAAAGAGAAGAGGATAAAATCGCTTAAGTTTAGAGGCAAGAAATATTACCAAGCAAAATGAAGCCCTTCCTCTCTCTATTAGTTGCTTTTGGTGCTGGGATAGCCTCCTTCCTCTCCCCCTGTATATTACCTCTGATTCCTGCTTACCTTGCCTTTATTACCGGGCTCTCTATCGCTGAATTAAGGGATGCGCAAGTAAGGATTAAGA
>DLMW01000074.1:1207-1560 GCA_002478245.1 bacterium UBP18_UBA7526 | reverse complement strand
TACCTCCCTAACTTTCTTACGAAGGGTAAAAAGATATTTTAAGGTAATCTCAATAGCAAGCGGCTTGTTCCTTAGGGATGGGGTGAAGCCCTTAAGCATATCCCAAGGAGGGTTGGGATAGGTGATAGTATTAAATGAAGAAAACTTCCAGAAAGAGGNNGGATACTAATCATCCTATTCGGCCTGTATCTTACTGGAATCTTTAGAATCAAACTACTCCCAGGGAAGAGGATATTGCGTCCTGTGGTAAAACCAACCTTCATCCTGGGCTCATTCTTGGTAGGAGGGCTTTTCGCTCTGAGCTGGACCCCCTGCACCGGTCCGATACTTGCCTCCATTCTTGCCTATGCTGC
>DLMW01000074.1:0-927 GCA_002478245.1 bacterium UBP18_UBA7526 | reverse complement strand
TGAAGAAAACTTCCAGAAAGAGGTCTTAGAATCCGATATCCCGGTTCTGGTTGACTTCTGGGCCGAGTGGTGCGCTCCCTGTCGCATGGTTAGTCCGATAGTGGAAGAGATCGCTCAGGAGTACTCTGGAAGATTGAAGGTTGGTAAATTGAATGTTGATGAGAATCAAGATTTGGTAGCGAAATATAGTATTAGAGGTATTCCTACCCTTCTAATTTTTAAGGATGGTCAGATAATCGAAGAGATTGTCGGTGCTTTGCCCAAGAAGGCCCTGAAATCAAAGATAGAAGCGATTCTTTAATGGAGCTGAAAAAGATAAAGAAAGAGATCAGAAGAAAGCTTGAGAAATATGGAGAAGAGAGTCCCTATAGGTTCAATCCGGATGAAAAGAAAGTAGATTTAATCCTAACTGGGCTTGCCCAGAGAAAAGAGGAGTTTGGATTCGCCTACTGTCCCTGCCGGGTTCCTTCTGGGGACAAGAAAGAGGATAGAAGGATTATCTGCCCCTGTGCCCATCATAAGGAAGAGATCGCTAAAGATGGTATCTGCCTCTGTGGGCTCTTCATAAGGAAAGAGTAATGCCTATCTATACCTACCAATGCCGGCAATGCAAAGAGAAGTTTGATCTTTTGATAGGAAAAGAGAGACTGAAATGCCCGAAGTGCGGAAGTAAGAGGCTAGAGAGGTTATTCTCCACCTTTCAGATTGGTGGAGAAAGCTCTTCTTCAAGCTGTAATACCTGTACCACAAAGACCTGCTCTACCTGTTATCTGAGAGAGGGGAAATGAAACTGAAGAAAGGACTAGTTCAGGTCTACACTGGTAATGGTAAGGGAAAGACCACTGCTGCCTGGGGACAGGCGATGAGGGCCTCTGGTCAAGGGTTAAAAGTTTGCCTCATTCAATTCTTCAAGAGAAAAGGTTCGGG
>DLMW01000073.1 GCA_002478245.1 bacterium UBP18_UBA7526 | reverse complement strand
GGACAGTAAATTGCACCAGTACCCTTAATATAATAAAAGAAGCCTTTCTAGAAAGAGAAAGGCTAATATAGGAAATCATAGATCAAACGTTAAGGAGGGCTTGGGAAACTACTTGCTCCAACCGTGGTTAGATTCGTTCCATCAGCCCATTCCCCCTAAAATTTGGTTTTTTCAAAGAACAGGGTTTAAGCAAATTCTTGCTTACGCTTTAATTATAAACCCATTTTTGCGAATGTCAAGCTTTTTTAGATTTTTTTTCTTTTGCTCTCTGCGCGTAAAACCTTTAAAGATACCTTTAGCATTTATTTGTAACCAAAGATTTGTTCCAGATTATTTTTGAGTAAAGTAAATAAAGCAAGGCTCTCATTTTATCAGTTTCGCTATCTCGTTCTTTACTCTTATCCAGTCTTCCTCAGAGGATTCGGCAACTTTGATGGCTACGATGCCACAGGTCTGGTAGGCAGTGATATCCCGATCCCGATCACCAACCCCAAAGATGACATCATAATTTTTCTGAATAGTTCTGATAGCATCGATCTTGTATTCCAGGGTCGGGGCAAAGGGTTTTCTATGATATACCTCTCCTTCTGGGAAGTTATGCTGTTTTAGCCACCATTTGGTTGCTTCAAGGACCGTGGTCTCCCGGCTACTCACATAGAATATCTTAACTCCTTTCTCTTCTACCCATCTCAGCGCTTCTCGTGATTTAAGAATGGGTTTATCCTTCTTTACCAGTTCTGGATCAAAGTATTTTCGCCAGTTTGTACTGCCATCTGGGTTAGTGGCCATTGCTCTCCGCTTGCTCTCATTGGCAATCGTTCCATCGATATCGATGATGCAGGCCTTGGGCTTAGGCAAGGTTTTTGAGAACCCACCGAATAAAATAGAGAGAACGACTAACCCCAGAATCCATAGATACCTTCTTCTCATCTTTCTCCCCCTTCTATTCGCGCCCATTCGCGTTTATTCGCGTCTCCCGAAGCAACCTAACTGGCAGTCAGTAATCTCAATCCCTAAATTATTTGCTACCTTGCCAATCTCTATGGGTTTTACCTTCAACCTTTTAGCCAAAGCCAGAGCTTCGACACAAGGAATCCTCTTATCTTTGGCCACTCTTAAGAGTTTCTCTTTAATCATCTCATCTTCTCTTCAACAAATCTGATTGCTTTATCGAACTCGTCAGATGAGATTACTAAATCTATCTTCTTGAGTGCTCTCTTGGCGCTTGGCTTTATCTCTTTCCCTTTGGCCTTAATCATTATAGCGACATCTGGCTTAATGGAGTCCAGGACGCTCGTTCCCTCAATAATTACTCCCTTACATCCCGCAACCATCCCCAGGGCAACCTTTAAGGCCCAGCCCAGATCCTTCTTAGGAGAACTGACCAAGACGACCTTCTCTGCTCCGGCCTCTTTCAATAAAGCAGTATCCTTTCCGGGAATCTTAATAGCATCTTCTTTAGCAGTGATAGAGATATTCTCCTTAGAAACCGTAGTCTTTATCGCCCCGATGCCTTTTAAATTTTTAAGAATCTTACAGGCCAGAGCGGTCTTCCCCACCCCCTTATGCGCCCCAGAGATAGTGATTATTCTCATCTTTACCCCGTACCTTCTACCGATCTTTCTTTTAAATCAGCAAAGTACTCTTCTCTAACCTTTACGGATCGGGGCCGATATTCTTTGACCCTCGAGGATTTCCCCTTTGGATTTTAATTCTTGGGTTTTTTATTTTTCTTCACAAACAGCAATCTAAATGAGTAGAATAGTATTCCAAGCAAGAAAGAAAGGCTAGAAAAGAGATAGATCTGTTGCGGGGAAAATAAGCCGTAAAGGGGATTGCTTCTCATAGGATAGAATAGCCTTATGTCTCCATATAGTGGTGAATCAAGTAGGATGGGGAGATAAACACCAAAGAATGAAGTCCACAGGCTTTTCTTGAATGAGGAGTCTTGGGCTGGTTTGAAGACAGCCATTATTTTCTTAATCTTACCTTTCACCAGATATAAAACTATCGAGATTAAAATGGCTACTACTGAACTACCTAAAAAGCTATGGAAAAAACCCATGGAGAGGATAATTTAAATTGAAAACCAAAACACAGAGGGGTTCGATATCCACTATGATGCTAGATATAAGGAGTGTTAAAAAATCGAAGATCCTAAAAAGCGTGAAGCCTATCCAAGAGCTTGGCCCCAAATGATATGGTGTAAATGGCATAATCTATCCCTTCGGATTCAGTGGAGTTCTATTAAAGAAGCAATAATGATATATAAAAAGTAGGCGATACCGATAGCGCCCAGGATGATGCCTGCCCGAGAGACACCGATTCTTTTTTTCCTACGTAGGGAATTAATGCCGAAGACGATGGCTAATACGGAACACAGAAGCCCGATCATTACTACAGCCAAAAGCGCCCCAATCATCCCTAATATTAGGCTTATTCGGGCCATCTCCCTTTTTACCATAGACCAGATAAGGAGAAGCAACATTAAACCTAAAGCAATAAGTACTAATAGCATGGCTCTTCCCACCAAATTTAGTTTCAGAAAAGAGACACCAGCTGCTAAAACTAAGATTGCACTAATCCCTATCCCTGACCAGTATGCCCTATTCTCTACTTTTTTGTTCATCTCCTCAACAACAAAGACTGTTGGTAGACCTCTCTTTTGGGGATGCCCCGTAATTGGGCGACCCTTTTGGTGGCCTCTTTTTTGGATAGACTCTCTTCTTTCATTACTAATTTCAGATGTTCCAGGATGGATAAATCCCGCCACTTCTCTTTTAGGATCTCTTCTTCTTGGGCACCTTTCAAGACGATGGTAAACTCTCCCCTTGGTTTAGCAAACTTTTCTATCGCTTCGCTTATCCTTCCCCTGAATGTCTCTTCAAACTTCTTGGTTAGTTCCCGGGTCAAAGAGATTTCTCTATCTCCTAAAATCTCCAAGACATCCTTTAAGGTAGAGAGCAATCTATGGGGTGCCTCGTAAAGAATAATGGTTCTTCTTTCAGACTTTAGTTCCTCTAACTTATCGCACCTTGCCTTCTTTTTAGAGGGAAGGAATCCTTCAAAGACAAAGCTATCTGTGGGAAGGCCAGAGATGACTAAAGAGGAAACAAAAGCGGTCGGTCCTGGAATAGGAAGAAAGGAGATATTCTCCTTCAATGCTCTCTGGATAATAAAATAGCCTGGATCAGATATTCCAGGCATTCCGGCATCAGAGACCAAGGCGATATTCTTTCCTTCTTTTAATCTCTTAATCAAGAAACTGGCTTTTGTTATCTTATTATGCTCAAAGTAAGAGGTTAAAGGAGTATGGATATCGTATCTACTTAATAGTTTCCTTGTCCTTCTGGTATCCTCACAAGCGATTAGGTCAACTTCTTTAAGAACCCTTAAGGCCCTTAGGGTAATATCTTCCAAGTTCCCAATAGGTGTACCAACGATATAAAGGATACCCGATCCATAATCCATGATATATCACAGTCCAGCAACGGGGGCTGATCTTCTCTTATGTTCTGTATTCTTTATTCTATTTTTTACTTTTTCGATGAACCCCTTTTTGAATCCTAACTTTAACAGTTCCTCATCATCCTTCCTCTCATCAAGCATATGATAGAGAAGTCTATCCACTTCCTCATAGGTGAAGCCCAGTTCCCCTTCATCTGTCTGGCCAGGCCAGAGACCTGCGCTAGGAACCTTTTTAATGATTCTTTCTGGAATTCCTAAATCCTTTGCCAATTGCCTTACCTGCGTCTTGTATAAATCCCCCAGAGGCTCTAAATCCACTCCTCCGTCACCAAATTTGGTAAAATATCCCAATGATAACTCTGTCTTATTGCTCGTCCCTAAGACAAGTGCCTTATACTTTGCTGCCTGATCATATAGAATAATCATCCTCGCCCGGGCCATTATATTTCCCCTTCTAATCTTATCCGTATCTTTCAAAGAAGCCAGGAGACTATCCACAAAAGGAGTAATATCTATCTCCACAAGATTGATCCCCAGGCTTTTAATTATTTCCTTAGCATCCTCAATATCTTTCTTACTGGTTATTTGGGAAGGCAGGATTATACCATAGACATTCGGCTCTCCCAGGGCTTCTTTTGCCAGATAGGCAACAATAGAAGAATCCAATCCTCCAGATAATCCAATGACTGCTTTCTTAAGTCCTGCTCCTTTCACCTTTTGGCGAATAAAATCAACGATCTTCCCTTTCACTCTCTTGGTATCAATCTCCAGCCCTTCCATTTTTAATCTTTCATTGATCTAATGGGCCCTCACAATCTCCTTGATCTTCATTAATCTCGTCAGATCCGCCCTCTCCATCTCACTAAGTTTCATGGCAATATACTTTATGGTCTCTTCTAAATTAGGGATGAAGATATACTCCAAGGCATTCACCCTTCTACGCGTTCTCTCTATCTCAATAGCTAAGAGTTCCAAGGTCTTCTCTAAAGAGGCTAATCTGACTAAAGAAGGTAATAAATCGGAATAGGCTTTCAAAGCGATATCCAACTCAGAAGAGGTAGTGGCCAAGCCGTAGTTATGGATGTCGCCTTCCTTCCTAATCTCATATTTCGGAACCTTTACACCCACGATGTACCTAAAAGAAACCTCAAGAGTTATTCTCTCTCCCGGCCACATCAAGGCCTCTTCAATGAATTCTGGAGGCATAAGCATGCGGACAATAACAAAGCTCTGAAATGCTTTCTTTAATCCCTCTTCTATCTCTTTCCTTAAAGCCACGGTCTCTTTCACCAAAGGCATGAACCGCCTTATCAGTTCATCCTGCTTATCCTTAAGGAGTCTATGACCCCTCTGAGCAAGGAGGATCCTCTTCTTCAATCTCAATAACTCCATCCGGGTAGGACTGACAGAAAGACGCATCGCTCACTCCATTCAGATAGTTTACAGTAACCAGCGAACAGTAACCAGCCTTTTCATTGTAAACTGTAAACTGGTTACTGGTTACTTAATTTCAGATATTTCTTTAGATACTCGTCTCTTATTCTCTTTAGATCGCTTACCGGAATCATGGTAAGGAGTTTCCAGCCAAGATCCAGGGTCTCTCCAATACTCCTATTCTCTTCCTCACCCTGGGCAACGAACTCCTCCTCAAACCTATCGCTAAACTTAGCATAGATCTTATCCAGTTCTGTCAAGGCTGCCTCACCGAGGATGATGGCCAGTTCCTTGGCCTCCTTCCCTCGGGCATAGCAGGCGAATAGCTGATTGGTCACATCCCCATGGTCCTCCCTGGTCTTCTCCTTCCCAATCCCCTTCTCCTTCAATCTCGATAATGAAGGTAAAACATCTATGGGAGGATAGACCCCTTTTCTATGCAATGGTCGGGAGAGGATGATCTGCCCCTCTGTGATATAGCCCGTTAAATCGGGAATGGGATGGGTCTTATCATCCTCAGGCATGGTAAGTATGGGGATCTGGGTGATGGAACCTTCCTTTCCCCTGATCCTTCCCGCCCTCTCATATATGGTGGATAGATCGGTATACATATACCCGGGATATCCCCTCCTTCCCGGGACCTCCTTTCGGGCAGCAGAGATCTCTCTTAGAGCATTGGCATAATTGGTCATATCGGTCAATATTACCAGAACATGCATATCCTTCTCAAAGGCTAAATACTCAGCAGCCGTCAGGGCCATCCGGGGAGTGGCAATCCTTTCTATGGCGGGATCGTCTGCTAAATTGACAAATAATACCGCCCGCTCAATGGCCCCGGTCCTCCTAAAATCGGTAATGAAGTAGTTTGCCTCCTCAAAGGTAATGCCCATGGCAGCGAAGACCACGGCAAACCTCTCCTCTTTACCCAAGACTTTTGCCTGCCTGGCGATCTGGGCAGCGATCTGGGGATGGGGAAGTCCGGCGCCAGAGAATATAGGTAGCTTCTGCCCCCTTACTAGGGTATTCATGCCATCTATGGCAGAGACCCCGGTCTGGATGAACTCTGTGGGATAGTCCCGGGCAGTAGGATTGATGGGGTTGCCATTGATGTCTATCCTCTCCTCTGGGATGATCTTGGGACCGCCATCTATGGGCCTTCCCAGTCCATCGAATATTCTTCCTAAAAGGTCCGGGGATACTCCCAGTTCAATCCCTTTCCCTAAGAACCTCACCCTTGCCTGGTAGATATTCAAACCCGTCGTCCCTTCAAATAGTTGGACTAGGGCCTTATCACCAGTAATCTCCAATACCCTTCCCCTTCTCACCTCCTTGGTAGCCAGTTCAATCTCTGCGATCTCCCCGTACTTAATCCCGCTCGTTTCCTCTACCAAGATTAAGGGGCCAGCGATATGGGATACGGTCAGATACTCTTTAACCATAGTCTTCTCCGCTTCAAGCCTGAGGCAACTATCTCCCAGCTATTAGATTCTCTATCTCTCTCTTCAATTCTCTCTCTATTGCTTCAAACTCCTTCATATCCTTCTCTTCTATATACTTCATCCGGACGATCCTCTCCTTAACCTTTAAGGTAAGTAGCTCCTCTAAGGGTACCTCCTTCTCCAGGGCATGCTTTGAAGTACGGTGGAGCTCTAGGATTACCTTTAGCATGCGATACTGTTTTTCCAATGGGGCATAGACATCTATCTCATGGAAGGCATTCTGCATGAGGTAGTCCTCCCGGATGGACTTAGCGCTTTCCAAGACCAACTGTTCCCTGGGAGAGAGGGCCTCTTTCCCCACTAATCTCACAATCTCCTGGAGAGAATCCTCCTCCTGCAGTATGGCCATGGCGATATTCCTTAGTTTCATCCAGTCCGTGGCGATCTCCTTCCCCAGGTAGGCCTCTACATTATCGAGGTATAGAGAGTAACTATTGAGCCAGTTTATGGCTGGGAAGTGCCTCATATAGGCCAACCTATCCTCTAAGGCCCAGAAGACCTTTACCGTTCTCAAAGTGGCCTGGACCACCGGGTCTGATAGGTCCCCTCCTGGGGGAGAGACAGCGCCCATGACAGAGAGTGTCCCCTCTCGATTCTTCGTTCCCTGGCAGATGACCCTCCCCGCTCGCTCATAGAACTCGGCGACCCTGGTTCCCAGATAGGCAGGGTATCCCTCCTCACCAGGCATCTCTTCGAGTCTTCCTGAAATCTCTCTTAAGGCCTCTGCCCATCTGGAGGTAGAATCGGCCATGACCGCCACATTATATCCCATATCCCGATAGTACTCGGCCAAGGTGATCCCGGTATAGATCGAGGCCTCCCTGGCAGCAACGGGCATATTGGAGGTATTGGCGATCATGATCGTCCTTTCGATCAGGGGCCTTCCCGTCTTGGGGTCCTTCAATCTTGGGAACTCTAATAAGACATCGGTCATCTCATTCCCTCTCTCACCACATCCGATGTAAAGGATAATATCTGCGTCTGCCCAGGCAGCGATACA
>DLMW01000008.1 GCA_002478245.1 bacterium UBP18_UBA7526 | reverse complement strand
AGAAGGAGAAGTAAAGACAGAAGACCTCTTATTAGATGGTAAGGAGATGAAGGTCCTGGCCTCTGGGAGCTACTTCCTTGATGGGAGGCTTTCCTTCGATGTCACGGCCAAGCCCACTCCCTTCTTAATCGGTGCCTCTCCCATCCCGCCCCATCTGAAGGACGAAGAGGGGAATGCCGTAGTTCCCTTCAGGCTAACCGGTACTACCCAGAAACCCAAGTTCACACCCAAATGGGAGAAGATAGTAGAGAAGGCGATTAAGACTGAGGTAGAGAAACAACTTGAGAAGGCAGTGGGGGAAGAGGAAGCAGAAGCCATTAAGGAAGTAATTAAGGATATCAGAGATCTCTTCAAAAAGAAGAAGGAGTAACGCAGAATGGAAGTATTGAGGAGACCTAAGAGAGGAGTAAAGGGCCTGATCGTCCTTGTTATCCTCCTTCTCCTCTCAATCATTCTCTTTGTTAACCTCAACCCCCTAATCTCCTTTATCACAGAGCAGATCATTATCCATCAGATTGAGAAGAGAGTGACCTTTGAGGTTTCCTGCCAGAGCCTTAAAGCGGATATCTTTACTGACCGGGTCATTATTGAAGGGGCTAAGATAGTGAGTGCCCATCAGTTTGGAGAGGAACCCTTCCTCTATATCCCGAGAATAGAAGGTTATTTCCGGTACAAATCCCTCTTCAAGAAGAAGATCATTATGGATGATTTCGTCTACTATGAGCCTCAGGTCTTCCTAGAGTGTAGTCCGGAAGGAAGGTGGAACTTTCCGGATAAGAAGGAGTTTAGAAGAGGGCGCTGGTTCTTTACCCAATCGCACTGGAGGGTAAAGGGAGGAAGACTCGTTATTAAGGATGGTTGGGTCTCTCCTGAGCCCTTCCTTCTTATTTTTGAGAATATAGAGGTTAGGGCCACTGGCTTCTCCAACCAGGTTCCATCTTACGGTAGGTATTGCTTTGAAGGAGAGTTAGTATCACCAGGCCCTCTCCCTCCCATAAAAGGGAAGGGAAGGGTAGATTCATTTAGGGAGCCCGTAGATCATACCCTCCATTTAGTGGCCAGGGATTTGGACCTTCCCTATTTTAATTCCTATCAGAAGAGGATCACCCCTTTTAATCTTACTAAAGGAAAGATGGACCTGGAGACGGAACTCAAGTATTCTGGGAAGAGGCTCGAAGGGGAGAATGGTCTCAAGGTTAAGGGGCTGGTATTAGAAGGCCCTAAGGGGGCGGTTATCTTTTGTCCCCAGATGTCGGCCAAACTCTTCTCCCAGTTTCTCCCGGAAAAGAGTATCATTCTGGACGAGATCACCCTTTCGGACCCTACAGTCCAGCTATCCCGGGATAAAAAGGGGGAATGGAACCTACCGAGAGGCTTAGAAGAGGGAGAGAGAGCCTGGTCGCTAGTGGTCAATTCTTTGGTGGTGAAGGATGGGAAGGTAGTCTTCCGGGATGAGAGAATATCTCTTAAGACCCTGCTAACCGAGTTAGAGAATGTTAATCTAAGGATGGAGCATCTTTCCCCCCCTCCATATAGGATCCACTACGAGGTGCGGGCGCTATTGAACCAGGCCCCCTTAGAGGCTAAGGGAGAGATCAATTCTTTTAGAGAGACTTATGACTTTAACTTGGATCTCAGCCTGAAAGGTCTGGATTTAGCCCCTTTCGATCCTTATCAAAGAAAGATAACCTCCTGCCAGTTGGTAAAAGGGAGGATGGACCTGGAGACCGATCTTGAATGCAAAAAGAATAATCTGGATTCTCTGAACATAGTAACCTTTGAAAACCTGGAACTCCAGCCCTTGCTTGGTGTCCCGACCTCCCCCATCAAGGTAATGGGTATGGGTCCCGCTATCCTGGCTACTGTCCTGAGGGATGGAGAGGGAAAGATAAGATTGGTTATTCCGGTAAAAGGGGATATTGCCGATCCCGAGTTTAGGGTCGGCTCGGCACTCCTTAAGGCCTCTATCCGAGCTATCCAAGAGATAATCGTCGCCCCCTTTGGCTCAGTAGCCAAACTAATAACTAATAAAGAGGGGACCTCCAAAATCTACCTTCTTCCCCTTGAGTTTGTCAAAGGAAGCGCCAGATTGACCAAGGGAGCGATTACAAAACTGGTGGACCTCTCCCGCCTCCTGATAAAGTATCCCGCTACCCCCCTCCATATTGAGGGATATGTCGATCCCTTGAGTGAGAAGGGACTATGGAAGGGAACCAATCTGGCCCAAAAGAGAGCCAAGAGGATAGCCGATTACTTAATCAAAGAAGCCAAAATTCCGAAAGAGAAGATTAGATTGAGTGCTAAGGAAGAACAAGAGAAGAAAGAGGCAGAGATTAAGATTGAAGAGTAAGATTCGAGATGCCTTTATGCGTTCAGATGAAAAATATTTCCTCTAAAGAAGAAATAAGGGAAGCCAAGGACTATGCCTTTAAACTCCTATCCTATAGACCGCGGAGCATCAAAGAGATTGAGGATAGATTAAAGAAGAAGGATTATTCTTCAAGAGTTATCTCTGAAGTAATTAAAAGCCTCAAGAGATTAAAGCTCTTAGATGATAAGGAGTTTGTCCGCATGTGGCTGGAGAGTAGAATAAAGACCAGACCCCTGGGGAGATATCGACTTTATCAGGAGCTCATCCAGAAGGGGATTGATAGGGATTTAATTGAAGAGACTCTGGGTAACTATAAAGAGGGAGAATTGGCCCGGGAACTTGTTCAGAAAAAATTAAAAGGTTCTTATCGAAACCTGGATAATCTGACAAAAGAGAGGAGGCTCTATGGCCTCTTAAAGAGAAGGGGCTTTTCTTCTGATACCATTCAAGAGGTCTTAAGAGGGGTAGAGAATGAGAGGGGATGAAATAAGGAAGGGGTTCTTAGAGTTTTTCAAAGAGAAGGGCCATGTCATCAAGCCTTCCAGTTCGTTGGTCCCTGAGGACCCGAGTGTTCTT
Source organism: bacterium UBP18_UBA7526 (assembly GCA_002478245.1). Lineage (GTDB taxonomy): Bacteria > UBP18 > UBA7526 > UBA7526 > UBA7526 > UBA7526. Next base: position 3,330 of record DLMW01000008.1, on the reverse strand, counting down.
TTAACTATTGCTGGGATGCTTCAGTTTAAGCCGATCTTTACGGGAGAGATAAAATCGGATTTAAAGAGAGTAGCCACTTCCCAGAGATGCCTGAGGACCAATGATATTGAGAATGTGGGAAAGACCGCCCGCCACCACACCTTCTTTGAGATGCTGGGGAACTTCTCCTTTGGGGATTATGGTAAGAGAGAAGCCATTAGATGGGCCGGGGAGTTTCTGGTAGAAGGGTTAAGGATTCCCAAAGAGAAGCTATGGGTCTCGGTCTATGAGGAGGATGATGAGACCTTCCGCATCTGGCATAGGCAGGAGAAGATTAGAAGGGATAGGATTGTGAGACTGGGGAGTGAGCATAACTTCTGGGCCCTCGGCCCTACCGGACCCTGTGGCCCCTGCTCCGAGGTTATCTATGATAGAGGGAAGAAGTACGGCTGCGCCCGACCAACCTGTGGTGTGGGATGCGCTTGCGATAGGTTCTTAGAGGTCTGGAACCTGGTCTTCATGGAGTATAACCGAGACCATGAGGGAAGACTGCGACCTTTGCCCAGAAAGAACATCGATACGGGAATGGGCCTAGAGAGATTGGCCATGATCCTCCAAGAAAAGGAGAATACCTTTGATACCGATCTCTTAAAACCAATCATTGACTATACCGCTTCTTTCTCTGGGGTAAGATATGGCCAGGATAAGATAAAGGATCTGGCGCTACGCATCATCGCAGACCATATCCGGGCCGCTAGTTTCTTAATCCATGATGGGGTCCTCCCTTCCAATGTAGGAAGGGGGTATGTCCTTCGTAGGATCATCAGAAGGGCCCTCTCTCAGGGAAGGAACCTGGGGCTGGCTAAGCCTTTTCTCCATAGGCTAATCTCCATGGTCATTGAGATTATGAGCAAGCCCTATCCAGAGCTATCAAGGGATAAGGAGCATATGGAAAGGGTTGTTCTGGGTGAGGAGAAGAGGTTCTTGGAGACCCTGAAGGAGGGATTTCGGATATTCGATGATCTCCTTCTCCATCTCTCAAGGGAGAAGAGGAAGGAGATCCCGGGGGAGAAGGTCTTTGAACTATATGATACCTATGGGATACCCATTGATCTTACTCAAGAGATTGCTGCCGAGCATAACTTGGCCTTAGATAGGAGAGGGTTTGATATGGCCATGGAAGAACAGAGGAAAAGAGGGAGGATGGCCTGGCAGGAGATCGGCCAGTCCCGGGTGAGAACCATCTATAATAGATTGGCGAAGGAATTGAAAGCAACCAGGTTTAAGGGATATGACCAGGCCTCTTGGGAAGCAGAGGTATTGGCGATTATTAGGGCTGATAAGGAGGTGGAGAAAGCAAAGGCCGGGGAGGAGATAGACATTATCCTCGATACTACTCCCTTCTATCCCGAGGCAGGTGGCCAGGTAGGGGATAGGGGAGTAATGACTAAGAAAGGAGCAGAGATAGAGGTCCGGGATACCCAGAGGCCATTACCAGAGATAATCGTCCATAGAGCAAAGGTAATAAAAGGAGGCATCCGGAAAGGAGATAGGGTGGAGGCAAGGATCGATATAGGAAAGAGATTAGCAACCGCCCGGAATCATACCGCTACCCACCTATTGCAGGCCGCTTTACGGAAAGTCTTAGGAAAGCACGTGAGGCAGACCGGTTCCTTCGTCTCTTGCGATAGGCTGCGCTTCGATCTCACTCACTTTGCTCCTTTGACTTTTGAACAGATCTCCCGAGTTGAGGAGATGGTCAATGAGAAGATAAGGGAGAATATTAAGGTAGAAACTAAGATGACGGAGTTTGAGGAAGCAAAGAAAGAGGGAGCCATCTTCCTGATGGGCGAGAGGTATGGAAAGAGGGTAAGGGCAGTCAAAATAGAAGACTTCAGCCTGGAACTCTGCGGGGGAACCCATGTGCAGGCCACGGGTGAGATCGGACTATTCAAGTTATTAAGCGAGAGTGGCATCGCCGCTGGGGTAAGGAGGATTGAGGCCCTGACCGGAGAGGGAGCATATCGGTCTATGAGAGAGAGAGAAGACCTTCTATCCCGGATAGCGAGGGAGTTGAAGGTAGCGCCCTCCCAAATCTTAGAGAGGGTGGAGGGATTGGGGGAGAGACTAAAAGAATTAGAGAGAGAGGTCGAGAGATTGAAGGGTAGAGAATCCCTTCTTAAAAGAGAGGAGTTGCTAAAGAATGCGAGGGAAGTAGTGGGGATTAAGGTAATCTCGGAGAGGATGGAGGGATTGGACATTAAGGGGTTGCGCAATGCCTCGGATCTCTTAAGGGATAGACTGAAATCAGGAGTAATTATTTTGGGTTCGGTGATGGATAAAAAAGTAGGGCTGGTCTGTGTAGTGACTAAAGACCTAACAGATAGACTGGATGCCAGCAAGATTATAAAAGAGGTGGCAGAGTTCGTAGAAGGAAGCGGGGGAGGGAGAAGGGACTTTGCCCAGGCTGGAGGAAGGAACCCGGCGAAATTAAATTATGCCCTAAAAGAGACTCTTCGGATTATAAAAACTAAATTAGCAAAAGGATAGCCATGTTTAATCTATTTGCCAAATCAGTACTCGTTCTCGTTCTACTCTTTGGCCTTGATAGTAGTCAGCCTTCAGTATCTATTGGGCCCCTTTATCCTAGAATTAATCTTTAAGATAAGAATGGTAAGCCATTATATCGTTCGTTTTCTCTCCAGAATAAGGGAATACTATGCCGATGAGTTCTCTGCCCACTCCACCAGGAATCCCAACGCCTTAGCTTCTTCTTTAGTAACCATTGCCTAAAGGAGAATATGACTCGCGCCATGAAGTGGGATCTCTGGAATCCCTGGGCCAAATTCTTCGAACTCACCTCTACCCATCCCCTTCCGGCAAAAAGAATCGCTACTCTGGAGAAAAGGGCTTGGAGTTTGGCCAGCTACCCAAGTATGAGTTTAGAGAGGTGCAACCGGAAAGTTATTGGGATGAATTCTTAATCGATATCTTCTTTAGTCTTAGGTGCCTATGCTTTCTGTCATTTCTCTAAGGGGCAAGTCCCCTCCCTGGCCCTTTCTCTTCTGGATTGGCCTCAGCCATCCTTCTGAGACTCATTTTTCAATACCCGCGAGGATTTAAGGAGCAGAGGGTTGACGAATTACTCTCCCGGGTAAAGGTCTCCAAACCGTTTTAAAAGGAGAGATCATTCAGGATGAAGTGGGCTTTATGATCCTCGATTATCGCCAACCTTGGTCAAAAGGCTCAGGTCTTTGGTTGGTATAGAAGAGCCCCCCGCCCCTACTTAGAGGTAAAGAGAATTATCCTGGAGGATGGCCGGGACTGTCCGGCCATCCTCCAGGATAATTC
>DLMW01000001.1:8547-8677 GCA_002478245.1 bacterium UBP18_UBA7526 | reverse complement strand
GCTATATCTCCCTGGGGGAGCAAATTTCGCCTCCAGAATAGAGATCTTTTCCTGGGCTTTCGCTAGTTCCAAGGAATGGGGACATTCGATAGTTAACCTCTGATAAACCTCTAAGGCCTCCTTCTCCTTT
>DLMW01000001.1:8050-8223 GCA_002478245.1 bacterium UBP18_UBA7526 | reverse complement strand
TTGCTCTGGGGATAATTTTCTAAGACCTTCTTAAACTCTCTCCTCGCCTCACCATACCTCTTCTGGGAGAGGAGCATACTCCCTATCCAGTATTGGGCGGCAGGAGCATAGGAGCTCTGAGGGTAAACCTCTAGGAGTTTCCGATAATCTTTTAGGGATTGCTCGTAATCCCC
>DLMW01000001.1:7504-7727 GCA_002478245.1 bacterium UBP18_UBA7526 | reverse complement strand
GGGCAAGAGTACTATTGGGATAAAGGCTTAAGAAATTTTTAAACTCCTTTCGTGCCTCTTTGTATCTGCCCTCCCTATAGAGGTTCATTCCCCTTACATATTCAATGGGCTCTTCCCGGGCCAAAAGAGACGAAGTAACAAGAAACATCAAAAGAATAGCAAATCTTCTCATTGCCTATTCTATCTCTTCTATCTCCCTCTCCACCTCTTCCACTGGTAGCTT
>DLMW01000001.1:453-7373 GCA_002478245.1 bacterium UBP18_UBA7526 | reverse complement strand
TATTCTGTCTCTTCTATCTCCCTCGCCACCTCTTCTACTGGTATTTTTCTTAAGATAGCCAACTCCTGCTCCAGCCTCTTCACCATCTTTCTCTGTCTGCGATTCTGGGAGAGAAGCTTTGCCTGGCTGATTCCCCCTACCAGAGCGGCAAGCAACGCTCCCAAAAGGATGGAGCCCAGAATAATGACAATCAAGGGTGCTGTCCCCCAAGGCTTACCAAAGAACCATTTGACTTCTACCTCATGCAGGTTAACAGCAACAAAGATGGCCAACCAAAAGATGAGCAGCATGAGAAGGATCAGATATACTATTCTCTTCACTCTCTTCACCTCCCTCTATAGACGCACCTGCCTCCTCAGCAGATTAGGAATTATTTCGCATAATCTCCCTTTGCAAATCGATTACCTTATGTAGTCTCTGTAGTTTCTTCTCCTCTGGTATCTGCCCCGCCATCTTCTCTGCTGGAGTCTCTGGGCGGGGAGAGTACTTAAACATATAGGCATTGGTGAATCTTATCTCTTTCATTAATTCTAAGGTATCCTGGAAGTCTTCTTCCCTCTCTCCCGGAAAGCCAACGATGATGTCGGTAGTGATATCTATTTGGGGAATGAGGGAACGAAGCCTTTCGATAATCCCTAGATACTCCTCTCTGGTATAGCCGCGTCCCATGGCCTTTAGAATCCGATTAGAACCAGATTGGACCGGAAGATGAAGGTCTCTGGAGACTTTGGAAAGTCTGGATAGGGTTTCTAGCAACCTCTCATTCATGTCCTTGGGATGAGAGGTAAGGTATCTAATCTTTTCTATCCCTTCTATCTCATTTATCCTTTCTAATAAGGTAGCGAAGTCGCGCACCGCCTCGAGGTCCTTTCCATAGGCAGTGACATTCTGGCCCAAGAGGGTTATCTCCTTATATCCCTCTTCTGCCAGGTTCTCTATCTCCTTAATAATTTCTTCGGGAGGCCTACTCCTCTGCCTTCCCCGTGCAGAAGGGACCACGCAGTAGGTACAGTGGTTATTGCATCCGCGCATAATAGCAACATAGGCTCTCCTCTTATCTATTCGATAGGCCTTGACCCCTTTCGCAACGATCTCTCCCTCTCCAATGGCGATGAGTCTTCTCCTTTCTCGAATTACTTTACTCAAGAGAGGGGGCAGATTACATATCTGATGGGTACCGAAGACCAGATCCACAGAAGGAGACTTCCCCAATATCTTCTCCCCTTCTCTCTGGGCCATGCAACCGCCCACTCCTAAAATAAGGCTGGGCCTTTCTCTTTTGAGCCTTCTTAAATAGCCCAATTGGCTATAGACCTTATCCTCTGCCTTCTTCCTTATGGAGCAGGTATTTAGTAGGATGATATCCGCTTCTCCCATCTCTTCTGTGATTTCATAACCCTCGTTCAGCAACAGTCCGGCCGCGACCTGCGAGTCATAGACGTTCATCTGGCATCCGAATGTTCGGATAAAGATCTTTATCTTACTCGAAGGTATGGGGTTCATTTCTTTAATACTTCCTCCAAGGCATCCAGTAGTTCCTGAATGCTGAACGGCTTATAGAGACAGGTATAGGCACCTGCCTTTATACTCTTTTCTATCTCATCCGCCACTTCTGCTCCGTAGCCGGTTATCATGATGATCTTTGCCTCAGGGTTTATCTTTCCAATCGTTTGACAGGTCGTAGGGCCGTCTATGCCCGGCATGACGATGTCCAAGAAGATAACATCGAAAGGCTCTTCCTTTATCCTATCCAGGGCCTCCGAGCCGTCCTTGGCCACTGTCACCTGATGTCCCTTGGTCTCTAATACCCGCTTGAAGAGGTTACGAATTACCGCTTCGTCATCTACTACTAATATTTTCGGGTCTCTCATAAAAGGTCTGTTCGCTAAACTTTTCTTCACCTCGCCCATCAAATCTCTCCTTTCAATCTTCTTCAGAAGTTCCTACCAACTTATCTAAGTGCTTCTGGGCCTCACTCAATTTGGGGTCTATCTCCAGAGCTTTGGTGTAGAGAGTCTTTGCCATCTCGATATCCCCCCTGCTCTCATGGACAACACCCAGATTATATAAGACCCGGGCGTTCTTGGGATCGAGTTTTAGGGCCTTCTGAAATTCTGAAATAGCCTCATCATACTGCTTATTAAGAAAGTAGAACTTCCCCTGTTCAATAAGTTCTTCTACTTTTTTCTTATCTTTCATCCCCTCTCCTGGGTAGCGATCACTCTTACTTAAGGTTTACCGTAAAAAACCGCCTCCCGTTTTCACTCAAGACTAAAGCGATCCTGGTTGTCACTGATCACTCTCCTATTAGGGATTCTCCCGTCATCTCTACAGGCTTCCCTAAACCCATTATTTCAAGTATGGTGGGGGCCACGTCCTTCTGGCCGCCCTTCCTTAGCTTTGCCCACCCCTTTTTGCGGGGTCCATCGCTTACCAATATGAAGGGAACCGGATTAGAGGAATGGGCAGGCTTTGGCCTGCCATCTGGATATAGCTTCTCCTCAGCACTTCCATGGTCTGCAGTAACTATTAGAGTATAGCCATTGCCCAGCCCCGCCCTAACTGCCCTCCCTAAACAGTCGTCCACTACCTCCACGCATCTTATTATGGCCTCCTTTACCGCGGAATGGCCCACCAGGTCGCAGTTGGCGAAGTTGGCTAGGATGAAGTCATATTTCTTCTTAGAGATTCTCTTAATGAGTTCCTCCACAATGAGGTAGGCGCTCATCTCTGGTTTCTGATCGTAAGAGGGAACCTTGGGAGAGGGGATTAAGACCCTCTCCTCCCCCTTGTTAGGCCTCTCTATCTGGGAATTGAAGAAGTAGGTCACATGGGCATACTTCTCAGTCTCTGCGATCCTTAGTTGTCTCCTACCGGCTTTTGCCAGGACCTCTCCCAGATTGTTCGCAACCTTCTCCTCAGAGAAAGCAAAGGGGCATTTGAACCTCTTATCGTATTCGGTCATGGTAGTATAAAGTATCTTGGGAACATGTTTCCTTTCGAACCCCTTGAAATCTTTCTCTAGGAAGGCCCGGGAGAGCTGTCGCGGTCTGTCTGTCCGAAAGTTGAAGAATATGACAGAATCCCCGTCTTTTACCAGAATAGGTCTCCCGATAACCGTGGGCTGGATGTAATAGTCGGTCTTCTCCCCCCTCTCATAGGCCCTCTTAACTGCCTCGCTGGCGCTCTCTGCCCCAAAGCCTTTACCATCTACGAAAATCTCATAGGCCATCCTCGTTCTCTCCCAGTTCCTGTCCCGGTCCATGGAGTAATACCTTCCTACCAGGGAGGCTATCCTCCCCACACCTATCTCCTGACATGCCTTCTCGATCAGCCTCACATACTTTAAAGCAGACCTTTCTGCTACGTCCCTTCCATCAGCAAAGAAATGTATGGCAACCTCCTTCAATCCTTCCTTTCGGGCAAGTTTCAGAAGCGCCATGAGGTGATCGGTGTGGCCGTGCACTCCCTCATCAGAACAGAGCCCCATAAGGTGCAAGGTCCCTTTCTCCTTCACATGCTTCACTGCCTCAAGCAATCTCCTATTTCTGTAGAAAGAGCCATCCCCTATGCTCCTATTTATCCTCTCGTACATCTGCCAGACTATCCTACCCGCACCCAGATGGAGGTGACCAACTTCTGAGTTGCCCTGGGCGCCAGAGGGCAGGCCGACGGCGTTTCCCGCTGCTTCATTCTCTGTATGGGGATATTTTTTAAGAAGGTTGGCGAAATTGGGAGTCTTCGCCTGGGAGATGTAATTCCCAGGGCCCGGGGGAGCGATCCCCCAGCCATCCAGTATAATTAATATTACCGGCCTTTCCATTCCATCCCTTTCCCAACCTACTTGTCACCGCGTAGTGGTTGTACTATCAAAGGAAAAGAGTTCATCTCGCCATCTCCTTAATCTCAGATAATTTACCGTAACAGATGAGGGTATCATCTACGCAGAGCCGATCTCCACCTTTTGGAGTATGGATGATCTCCCTCCCTCTCTCAATGGCCAAGATTATGATCCCCCTCTTCTTGAAACCCGTCTTATCTAAGGTAAGGCCGATATAGGGGAAGCCCTTTTTAAGGCTAATCTCCGCCACACCATATCCTTTTGCCAGACGCAGTGTCTCTTCCATGGGTTTCTTCACAAAAACTGGGCTTCTCGCCAACCTTTCTTCAATCTTCTTGGTAAACCTCTTGGTCAATCCCTTATGGGAAGCGAGACGATAGATGAGGTAGATGGCCAGAGCAAGAAGGATCAACTTAATGGGAGCTGGGAAGAGCCCCCCTTGGGCAAAGGAGAGAATCAGAGTTGCAACAACCGTGACCAGACCGGCATTCCCTAGAATCATCAGGGTCATAATGATCTTCCGGCGCTGCTCATGGCCCACGATGAGTTCCGAATCCTTAGTAGTAAAGCCTGTTCCTGTGAATGCCGAGAGGGCCTGAAAACGGGCCCTCTTCTCATCCAGCCCGGTCATCTTTAAGGCAATGGTGGCGATCCTAACCACAACAGTGGAGAGGGCGACGACCGCGATTACCGGAAGAATCAAAAGGATGGTAGCCATAACTACTCCTTTCTCATGTGGATTACTCTCTGCGGGAAAGGGATCTCGATTCCCGATCTGTCAAACTCTTCCTTGACCTTCTTTGTGAGATCAAAGTAAACCGGCCAATAGTCAGCCAATTTTACCCAGGGTCGGATGATGAGATCGATACCGGATTCTCCCAACTCCTTAACTCCCACAAAGGGCTCAGGCTCTTTCAGTATCCGCTTATCCTCTTCCAGGATCCCCTTTACTGTGGCTATTGCCTTATCCATATCAGAAGAATAACTGATCCCTACCTTAAGCTCCATCCTCCTCGTCTCATATCCCGCATAGTTCACTATGGTCTCTCCCCAGACCTTGGCATTGGGAAGGACGACTACCTTATTATCCGGGGTCCTTAAAACGGTGGAGAAGACATTGAGTTCCTCAATGAATCCCTCCTCTCCCCCTACCCGAACGAAGTTTCCTACCTTGAATGGCTGACGCACAATGAGCAAGACGCCACTGGCGAAGTTGGCCATGACATCCTTCAGGGCAAAGCCAATGACAAAGCCCGCTACTCCCACTCCCGCCACTAGGGCAGTAATATTAATCCCTATCTGCCCTAAGACCATGATGAGGACGAAGATCATGATGGACCACTTAATGGCTCCCAAAGTGAATCTGATGAGTAGGAGATTCTCCCTGACCCGAGAGCGCTTCAGTGCTCCCCGAACAATTTTTACTGTTATTTGTGCAATAATATATCCAATACCGAGAATGGCTAAAGCGGCCAATAGCCTCCCTCCCATAGGAATGGCATTCTTCTCTAACCACTCCCGAATAAAGTTGAAGCGCGTCTCCATCCTTCACCTCCTGATACTGGTAATTAAAATTATAACATATACCAATTGTTTTGTCAAAAACCCCCGAGCGTATTAAGAAACGATCGGGGGTTTTTGATCTTTGATCACAATCTGTGATTTTACTATTCTTTACTTAAGGGTCAGAAAAGAGAGGCTTCCTTATTTCCCTTTCTTTTTCTTAAAGGGCTCTTTAATCACCTCCTTGGCTCCCGCAATAGTACCCCTTAAGGTATCCCTAACCTTTCTGCCCACTTCAGCGCCAATAGCTCCCGCAGCCTCAATAGCCCCCTCAATACTATCCCGGGTAACCTTGGCTACATTACCACCCACTTCTCGGGCAGTATCGATGGAGGCTTGCACCGCTATTTTGGCCGCTTCCACTACATCACCTCCTACCTCAGAGACACCACCCACTACACCCTTTACCGCCTCTCTGGCCGTACTCCCCAGCTCGCCACCGACCTCGGCCGCCCCCTTTATGACCCCAACCACTGTTTGCCGGGCGGTATCGGTAACGCTCTGGCCGGTTTCCTTCCCTGCTTTAATAGTACCGACTACTGTCTCTTCAGCCACATTAATAATCTCTTGCCCCATATTGGCTGTTCCCCTCACTGCCGCGACCAGGGTCTTGCTAACGATATTGACCAATTCTGCCGTCACCTCGCCCGCTCCCTTTGCCACGGTCACTAAAGCTTGGGTAATGTCAGAGACAATCCTGGTTAGCAGGCCTTCCCTCTTCTCTTCCATAGATACCCTCCTCCTATCCTGAAATTTTTCCGCTCTTCCTCTTCAGGTTGGCCAGGATCTCTTTTGCCCAGTCTTTCCCTCCCAGACCAAAGGATAAGGCCAGGGCAAGACAGAGGGCGCCGAAGAGAAGACTGAAGGCTGAGATCACTATCTGGGTACCTATCCCGAGCTGTTCCAAAGCAATAGCCACTACCAGGATAATAATCGCTACGCGGGCTATCTGGCTTAAGAGTCTGGGCTGGGGAAGGCCGATATTCTTAGCTGCCGTCTGGGTAATCCCACTAACGAAGTTGGCAATGAACATCCCGAAGACCAGAACAACAAGGGCCACCAAGACGTTGGGCAGATAGGCCAACACCCTTCCTAGAAGCTCCGAGGTACCTTTCAATCCCAGGACACTGATGGCAGCCACCAGAACCACAAGCATGATGAGCCAGTAGGCCAGACGGCCAAAGAGTTCAGCCGGCGAACGCCTTATCTCCCCCTTCTCCAAAAGCTGGGTAATGCCCGCCTTGCTCGCTACCTGGTCAAAGCGAATGAGTCTTAAGAACCTCTTCACCAGAGCCTGAATGATCCGGGCCACGATCCAGCCAATGATGATGATAACCAGCACCCCTACTATATTGGGGATAACGCTGGCCACCTTGGTGAAGACGGTCTTCACCGCTTCCATCAAAGGACTAATCCATTCCATTCAAATCACCTCCTCTCCTACAAGATATCCCCTTCGGGGATACTTCCATAGGGGTTTCACCCCTCTGGCGTTCGCTTCGCTCACTGTCACCCC
>DLMW01000001.1:0-220 GCA_002478245.1 bacterium UBP18_UBA7526 | reverse complement strand
CAACTGCTTCCAGAGAATCTGCGCTGTATTCTCTTGCTATTATTTTTTATACTTTACCTTGACATCCTTCTGTCTTTCATATTCAATACCCTGTAGATCAAATTCATGTGCTCCTCATATACTGCCTCTAAGGAGCCTGGGCCAAGTGTACCTCCCTGGCTGCCCCAATCATTTTATAGGTAATTTCTTCATATAGTAATTTACCTTCATTTTAATCTGT
>DLMW01000019.1:17034-17426 GCA_002478245.1 bacterium UBP18_UBA7526 | reverse complement strand
TGAAATCTGGTTCCTATTAGTTTGTACCCCTCAGTGATCCCATCCGGGACCCGGTGCTCATCAATGCCATTGTGTCGCGACCAGTGGCGGAAGAAGAGATCCAAAACGTTTTTACCAAAGTCTATGGCCAAGCCAGGTTCCAGGGAATAACCGATGAAGTAGGGCTTCTGATTCTCTGTTGAGGCATTTATCGCTAGATTAGTATTTAAAAAAGCGGTGAATCTTTCCCTTTGGTAGAGGTCGAGGTTGAAGGCCGTATCACTATCCCAGCCGAATTCATCACTCCCCAGGATCCTGGCATAGTAGCCTCCCACATGTAACCCGGGGAAAAGGTGCGCATTCCTTTTGAAAGTAGGCCCTGACTCATCACCATGGGTCTCCAGACGCAGACC
>DLMW01000019.1:473-16866 GCA_002478245.1 bacterium UBP18_UBA7526 | reverse complement strand
AAAAGGAGTGAGATCAAAATTCTCCAGATGAATCCTCACCCCAGACTCAAAAGTAAGGTTAGGCTTTAGGTTAGGATCTATTGTGGCATAGAGCCTGGTCAGAAGATAGGGGATCCCATTCCGATACCTTAAGATATCGTATCTCATCCCTCCCTCCCCCACCACATAGTATCTACAGTGCTCCTGGGTGGGCACGACACCCAAACCAGCCAGGCCATTGAACTTATTCAAGAATTCAAACTCTCTTTGGGAATGGAAATCTATTCCCTCATTCTTATACCCCAATCTCATGCCCTTTGTCTCCCACCTTGCTCCCAAGAAATCCCAGAGCATAAACTTTCCTGTCGTTCTATCCACCCTATTGTGACAGATGTGTCTATAGAAGTAAGAGAGGCTATACTCCTCCCATTCCTGCCTTAGACCCAGATAGGTGCATGCATGGCGAATCTTCTGGGGATCGTCTTCACTTGCCGTCCCACTTCCTAGGATATTCTCATCCTCATACTCAAAGAAGAGGACCTTATTTCCAAACCTAAAGATATCTATATTAATTCCTCTCTTGAACCTCCAGGCATAGCCCGGCCAGTTATGAAAGTAACGACCCATCTCTAAGGCCATATCTACCCGGGGTATGAATTCAACCCCCTCCTTGGCCCAGATCAGGGAAGGAGAGAGAAGAAGAAGTAAAAGAAGGAGTAGGAGTCGGTATCGCATGTTTATTATCCTTAAGTTTAGCATAATCGTTTACGGTAAACCTTCAGTAACCCTGTTCCCAGATTTAATCATACCATGCAAAACGGAGAATAGCAAGCCCCGTTGATAGCGAAGCTTATCTACGGGGCAAGCCCTTCCCAATCGGGTTTGCCTTTTTTGCCCCATTATAGTATACTAAAGACTAGGATGGCTAATACTTTGAATAAACCAATACGCTATCTCTGGCATCTTCTGGGAGGGTTACTCCTTCCCACAATTTATTATTTCACAGATAGGAGAATTTCCCTAATTATCTTTGGGGCATTCTTTATCTTCTCCTTTCTCGTCGATCTTCTGCGCCTTCATTATCCGAGATTGAATGAATGGGTATTCCGACATTTAGGGATGATTATCAAGGAAGAGGAGAGGGAGAGGTTCTCCGGTAATCCTTATTATCTCTCTGGTGCCTTTCTCTCCGTTCTATTATTCGAAAAAGGGATCGCCCTGGCCAGTTTATGTTTCGTGGCCTGTGGGGACCTGGCTGCTTCCATCGTGGGAAAGAGGTATGGAAGGATGAGGATAAAGGGAAAGAGCCTGGAAGGAGGGCTGGGGTCCCTTCTCGCCTGCCTCTTAATAGGAATTGTCCTCTTAGTTTTAAGATTAAAGCTAAGTTTTGGCATTCTCTTTATTGGTGCTTGGGCGGCATCCCTTGTGGAATTATTCTCTCCAGGAAGGAAGGATAATCTCACCATCCCGCTATTCAGTGGACTCATTATGCAGACTATAAGAAGTATGGGAGGCTAGGATGAGAGTTGAACCTATTGTCTCCGATTCCTTAGGAGTGAGGTCTTTGGCCTGTTATGTGGAGACCAAGGATGTCAGGATATTCATCGATCCCTCTGCTGCCCTGGGACCAAAGAGGTTCGGCCTTCCGCCATCAAAGAAAGAGTTAGAGACCTTGGATTACTATAAGAAAAAGATCCACAGGATCGCTACTAAGTGTGATATCCTGATCATCTCCCACTATCACTACGATCACTATGACCCGGATGAGACCTTCTATAAGGGAAAGATCGTCTTAGCCAAGGATAGAAAAAAGGATATCAATAAGAGCCAGAAGGAGAGGGGGGCGACTTTCGAGGAGAATGTCAGGGATATGGTGAAGGAACTCATCTATTGCGACAATCGGGAATTCAAATTTGGAGAGACAAAGATTAGGTTCTCTCCACCATTCTACCATGGTCCAGAGGGTTCTGAATTGGGCACGGTCCTTTTGACTACTATAGAAGAAGGTAGATTTCGTTTCCTCCATGCCTCTGATGTCCAGGGCCCCATCTCAAAGAGGGCTACAGATTATATCATCAAAGAGAGGCCGAACCTTCTCTTGTGCGATAGCTTCCCTACGGTCTTTTTGGGCTGGAAGATCGGCCTAAAAGAGCTCAAGGCCGCGGAAGAGAATATGTTAAGGATTATAGAAAAGACAGGCTGTGAGGTCATCTTAGACCATCACCTCTTGCGGGATGTAAAATATAGGGAGAGGATCCCTAAGGTCTATGCCACGGAAAGAGTGAAGACCTTTGCCGAATTCTTAGGAAAGGAAAACCAGCTCCTAGAAGCCCAGCGCAAAGAACTCTGGCAAGCAAAGGATTGAGGTCTTGGGAAAAATCTTCCAGGCCCATTTATTACCCAGATTACACCGATTGCCTCAACCTGGGGAATAGAGATTTCTGTACTTTTTAGACTTTTCCGGAATCTCAAATTAGGCCCTCCTATGGGAAGGCCGAGGTGGGAAACATTTTGCTGACGGTCGTCATAAAAATGTTGACAAAATGTGGAGAATAGGTTATAATATTTATATTAGACGAGGCAAACGAAGTGCATCGTCATAATATTTATATTAGACGAGGCAAACGAAGTGCATCGAGAGAATATTAGGGAAGATGGGTTAGCAATAGTCTAAGGGGATTTTGGAATGCTCACGCTACGTCAGAAGGTCCTTATCCTGCTTGGGGAATATATGCTCGCCTCCCTTCGCCCTCTGGGAACTACCCTAAGAATGCTGGATGGGAAGAATAAAGATAAGACGATTCACGCCACCCTCCAGAGGCTGGGTCGGGAAGGATATGTGGAGAAGGTTACGAGGGGAGGGAAGATACTTTTTCGGGTCACTACTGAAGGTAGGGAAGAGATCGCAACTCACCCCCCAAGGATTAAGAGGCAGAGGTGGGATAGTAAATGGCGGATCGTTGTCTTCGACATCCCGGAAAGAAGGAGAAAGGAGAGGAATTTACTAAGAGAGAGATTAAAGGCTCTGGGTTTCGGTAGGTTACAAGATAGCGTCTGGCTCTCTCCTTATGATTGGAAAGAGAAGATGGAAAAGATTGCTCAAGGGAGGGACCTGGGAGAGCACGTCAGGATCTTAATCGGTAGCTGTCATGGTTTTCAAGATAATAGGGAATTAGTTAACACTGTCTGGGACCTGGAGGAGATTGACCAAGCATATCAGAAATTTATAGAGGATTTTTCCCTTAAGTTTAAGAAAATGGTGAAACTATCCAAGGCCTCTGGTTCCATCTTAAAGAAAGGTCTCTATCGCCTCCTATTGAAGGAATTAGAGGAGAGCTATGCTCAAATCTTACTTCGTGATCCCCTGCTTCCCCAGGAATTACTTCCCAGGGACTGGAAGGGGTGGGAAGCTCAGGATTTCTACCAAAAATGGTTACAGAGGCTAAAGAGAAGATGTAAGCAGTAAAAGAAATTAGGAAACATTTTGGTGACGACTGTCAGATAAATGTTGACAGAGAAGGGAGAAATGGAGAAGGTCTGTAGGAAGTGTGGAAAGAGGTCCAGGCTAATCTCTCAAAGTATCGGCCATTGTCTGGACTGTATCAGGGGATCTCCGGAAGAGGTTCTCCCCTGGATAAAGAGACTACATATCAAGACCAGGGAAGCCTTCCACCTCCCCTTAGAGCCGCCCAGAGACCCGGAGGGGGTGAAGTGCCGGATCTGCATAAACGAATGCCAGATGGGAGAGGGAGAGAGAGGCTACTGCGGCCTAAGAGTAAATAGAGAAGGGAAGTTGAGCAACTTAGCGGGAACCAAAGAGGAAGCAGTAGTGGAGTGGTACTACGATCCCCTGCCTACGAACTGCGTTGCCGACTGGGTCTGTGAGGGAAGTAAGGAGATCGGCTACGCTAACCTAGCGGTCTTCTACGGCGCCTGTACCTATAACTGTTTATTCTGTCAGAACTGGCACTATAGAAACCTGCTCTCCAGGATGAACCTACGAAGGCTTGAGGAACTTCTCGATTGCGTGAATGAGCAAGTGGCCTGCATCTGCTACTTCGGAGGGGATCCCACTCCCCAATTAATCCATGCCTTAGAGGCCTCTCAGTTAGCTCGGGAGAAGAAGAGAAACCTAAGGATCTGCTTTGAGACGAATGGGAGCATGAACCCAAAACTCTTAGAAAAGATAGCTATTTTGAGTCTAGAGAGCGGGGGATGCATAAAGTTCGATCTCAAGGCCTGGGATGAGAACCTGCATATGGCATTGACCGGCGTGAGTAATAGGCAGACCTTAGAGAATTTTGAATCTCTATCTAGACTGATTAAAGAGAGACCAAGGCCTCCTTTCTTAATTGCCAGCACCCTACTCGTTCCGGGATATATTGATGAGGAAGAGATAAGAAACATCGCTAATTTCATTGCTAAGTTAAATCCCGAGATCCCCTATTCCCTGCTCGGCTTCTATCCCCACTTCTATATGAAGGACCTACCCACAACATCGCGAGCCCATGCCTATAGATGCCGGGAGGTTGCCTGGGAAGCGGGACTAAAGAAGGTAAGGATCGGGAACCCCCATCTCCTTAGTCAAGAGGAATACTAGTGAAGACCATCGCCTGGAGCCTAACGGGATGAAGAGAGAAGCTATTATCATAAGGGGAGCAAGGGAACATAATCTCAAAGATATTGACCTGGAGATCCCCAGGAATAAACTGGTGGTCATTACTGGGTTATCAGGCTCGGGGAAGAGTTCTTTAGCCTTCGATACTTTATATGCTGAGGGGCAGAGGAAGTATGTGGAATCTCTCTCTGCCTATGCCCGCCAGTTCTTAGAGCAGTTGAAGAAGCCGGATGTGGAATCCATTGAGGGCCTCTCCCCGGCCATCGCCATTGAGCAGAGAAAGGCAGGAGCCAATCCCAGATCGACCGTGGGAACCATGACCGAGATCTATGATTATCTGAGGCTGCTCTTTGCCCGGATCGGAGTGCCCCACTGCCCAAAGTGTGGAAGGGAGATCTCTCCCCAGACATCACAGGAGATTAGCGATAGAATATTGGAACTCCCAGAAGAGACCAGGATCCAAATCTTGGCTCCCTTAGTAAGGGGAAGGAAGGGGGAGTATAAGGAGTTATTCTCTGAGATTCAGAGAGAGGGATATGTGAGGGTCAGGGTGGATGGAAGGGTCTATGACTTGATAGAGGTCCCCACCTTGGATAGGTATAAGAAGCACGACATCGAGGTGATTGTAGATAGGCTAGTAGTAAAGAAGGGAATAAAATCCCGGCTCGCTGATTCTGTAGAGACCGCTCTCAAGTTGGGGAAGGGGATCGTTTTAATTGTGGTTAATGGTAAACCGAGAGTCGGGGTGAACCGTGAATTATTATTTAGTGAACACTTCGCTTGTGTAGATTGTGGGGTAAGTTTTGAGGAGCTATCCCCACGCATGTTCTCCTTCAACTCTCCCTACGGTGCCTGTTCGGGATGCGATGGCTTAGGGATAAGGATGGAGGTGGATCCGGATCTGGTAGTTCCTGATAAAAATCTCTCTATCCCTGAGGGAGCCATCATCCCCTGGAGCGAACCCATCACTACCCGGAGGCACAAGTGGAGGTATGCTGTGGAGAGGTACTACTTCCAGCAGTTGGAGACCGTAGCCGGGCACTATGGCTTCAGCCTCCATACCCCCTGGAAGAATCTAAAGAAGGAGTATCGGAATATCCTCCTCTATGGCTCTGGTGAGGATTACCTCGACTTTCATTTGGAGATGCATGGAACGAGAAGGGAGTTCTACCGTCCCTTTGAGGGGATAATCAGTCAGCTTGAGAGAAGGTATCGCGAGACAGAATCCGAGTATGTGAGGGAGGAGATAAGGGATAAGTATATGAGGACCAGGCCCTGTCCAGACTGTGAGGGAGCAAGATTAAAACCAGAGAGCCTGGCGGTCACTGTAGGTGGGAAGTCCATCGTCCAGGTCTGCGCCCTTTCCGTTAAGAAGGCCTTAGAATTCTTTGCCCATTTGAAGTTGAATAGGAAAGAGGCCTTGATCGGGAAGGAGGTGATCAAGGAGATAAGACAGAGGCTGAACTTCTTAGTCAATGTGGGGCTGGATTACCTCACCATCGATAGGATGGCCGGGACCCTATCTGGGGGAGAGGCGGAGAGGACCCGGCTTGCTACCCAGATAGGATCGGGATTAGTGGGCGTATTATATATCTTGGATGAGCCTTCCATCGGCCTCCATCAGAGGGATAATAGAAGACTTTTGGATACCCTGCAGGCCTTGAGAGATTTAGGGAATACCGTCCTGGTGGTAGAGCATGACGAGGCCACCATCAGGTCTGCAGACCACATCATCGATCTGGGTCCTGGGGCGGGAAGGCAGGGGGGAGAGGTGGTGGTCACTGGTCCTATAGAGAAGGTCATGGGATGTAAGAGATCCCTCACCGGAAGATACCTAAAGGGTGAACTGAGGATCGAGATCCCGAGGAAGAGGAGACCGGTAAAGGGAAAGTATCTGACCATTGTTGGTGCCCGAGAACATAATCTAAAGAACATAAGGGTCTCCCTCCCCTTGGGAGTCTTCGTCTGTATCACGGGAGTCTCAGGAAGCGGAAAATCTACCCTGGTTGATGAGACTCTGTATCGCGCCCTGGCGCATAAGTTCTATAAGTCAAAGGAGAGGCCGGGAGAGCATGACCGGATAGAGGGTCTGGAGAATATCGATAAGGTGATCATCATTACTCAGGATCCGATAGGAAGGACCCCAAGGAGTAATCCGGCAACCTATAGCGGGGTCTTCACCCCCATTAGAGAGCTATTCTCCCAGATTCCAGAGTCTAGGATGAGGGGATATAAGCCCGGGAGATTCTCCTTCAATGTTAAAGGAGGAAGGTGTGAGGCCTGTCAGGGGGATGGGATAATAAAGATCGAGATGCACTTTTTGCCCGATGTCTATGTGCCCTGCGAGGTCTGTAAGGGGGAGAGGTTCAATAGGGAGACCTTGGAGATCAAATATAAGGGGAAGAGTATCGCAGAGGTATTGGATATGATCGTTGAGGAAGCCCTGGAATTCTTCAAGAACATCCCCAAGATTAAGCATAAACTACAGACCTTATATGATGTCGGATTAGGATATATAAAGTTAGGCCAGAGCGCCACTACCCTTTCTGGGGGGGAGGCTCAGAGGGTGAAGTTGGCCACAGAACTCTCTAAGAGAAGCACGGGAAAGACCTTTTATATCCTGGATGAACCAACCACCGGACTACACTTTGCTGATATTCAGAAATTATTAGATGTCTTGAATCGCTTGGTTGATGCTGGGAACACGGTTCTCGTTATTGAACATAACCCGGATGTGATAAAGACTCCAGACTATATCATCGATCTGGGGCCAGAGGGAGGAGAGGAGGGTGGCTTTGTCGTGGCCTCGGGCACGCCAGAGGAAGTAGCCAGAAAGAAGGAATCCTACACAGGCCAACTCCTAAAGAGAATCCTGGCTTGCCCCCTTAGGGATGTAAGGAAAGGTTAGGCCTTATAACAGAGAAATGTATTAAAGTTATCTCTTAATGGGGCTTGATTTTAGAGATACATATGATATAATGGAAATACTCTTAAAGAAAGGGAGACATCTTGGGATGGCAAGGAAGAACGAGCGGGAAAGACCTGCTGCCCCCATCTTCTATCCAGAAGAGCAGTTCAAGAGGATGATAGTAACCTTGACCCTCTTGGTCTGCATTGCCTTGTCCTGGTACCTCTATATGGGCTGGGGCCTTCTGGCCTTCTTCTTCTACATCTACTACCTCCCCATTCTGGCTGGAGCTATCTACTATGGCCTAAGAGGGGGCTTGATAGTCTCCATTACCGTAAGTATCCTCTATGCCACTGTCTTAATCAGCGTTACTGGAAGATGGGGGGCCTTCCTAACCCAGGACTTCTTGATAAAGGTCATCTCCCTTAACCTGGTGGCCCTCATTGTGGGGAGAATATCCGAGATCAGCCTTCGCTACCGGAATCAGTTATTCTATCTAAAGGAGTACAATGAGAATATCGTAGAGAGTATCACAGAAGGGATCATTACTACTGATAGATGGGGCAAGATAACTGGGGTGAATAAGGAGTTAGAGGTCCACGTCGATCTACCAAAAGGTGAGATCCTGAAGAGATATTTCTGGGAGATCTTCCCTCCCACAGAGGATTTCGATTGGAGGGCAAACCTCTCCCAGCTCATAGAGACCGGATCACCCACCCACAGTAGCAACATAAGATATCGACCCCCAGAGGTTTTGGAGGAGGTGATCATCAACATAAGGTCCCACCCCTTAAAGAATAGGGAGAATGAAATCATCGGGACGGTGAGCCTGGTAGAGTATGTAACAAAGAAGGCCAAGATGGAGGAGGGTCTGAGGAGGGCCTATAGGGAATTGCGCGCTACTCAGGAGCAGCTCGTCCAATCGGGGAAGATGGCGGCTGTAGGTAGATTGGCGGGTGGGGTGGCCCATGAGCTAAATACCCCTTTGGGAGGGATCCTGGGCTTCACCCAGGCAGCACTACTAGATACCAAGGAGGATGATCCCAGATATAAGGACTTAAAGGCCGTTGAAGAGGCCACCCTCCACTGCAAGGAGATCGTCACAGGTCTTTTGAACTTCTCCCGTCAGACGAAGGGGGAATTTAAAGAAGTAGATGTCAATAAGGCTATTTGTGCCACTTTGGCCTTAGTGGATCATCAGACTAGATTGCAGAATATAGAGATGGTAAAGAATCTAAACCCAGAGCTCTTAAAAGTAACGGGAAACTTCAATCGCCTCCAGCAGGTATTCTTAAATATCTTGACCAATGCCCGGGATGCCATGCCCCATGGGGGGAAGATATTCATCACCACCAGAAATATTGCCCGGGGAAAGAAGGTGGAGATCACCTTCTTAGACACTGGTCCCGGCATTCCTGAGGAGCATATGGATAAACTCTTCCAACCCTTCTTTACCACAAAGGATCCGGGCGAGGGAGTGGGCCTGGGGCTCTCGGTTACTTATGGGATTGTTAAGGATCACGGAGGGGAGATAGAGGTGAGAAATAGGAAGGGCGCGGGGGCCGAGTTTAGGATTATCCTGCCTGCCCGGGGAATAGAAGAATAGGCATGGGGAGGAGAGCGAGTATCCTAGTGGTTGATGATGAACAGGTTATTTTAGATCTCTTCTTAAGGGTTCTAGGCACCAAGGGGCATAAGGTCACTACGGCGAAGGATGGCTATCAGGCAATAGAGGAGGTAAAGAAAGATAGATTCGATATCATCTTTTTGGATATTGTGATGCCGGGAATAAATGGACTGGAGACCTATAGGAAGATTAAAGAACTCGATCCCAATGTCCCTACCGTTATGATGACCGGCTACTCTGTGGAGGAGCTCATTGAACAGGCCATGAGCGAAGGAGTTCAGGGCTGTCTCTATAAACCATTTAGCATTGTAGAGATTATAAAGACTGTGGAGAAGGTCTTGGAGGTTAAGAAGTTGGAGTAGACCGTGCACCATTTTTAATAGGGCGGATGGCGGAATTGGTAGACGCGCTAGCTTCAGGAGCTAGTGGTTGAAAGACCATGGAGGTTCGAGTCCTCTTCCGCCCACTAAAAGAATGCTTATGAAGATTGTGGCCACCAATCGCAAGGCGCACTATAATTATCATATCTTAGATAGCTTCGAGGCGGGGATGGTATTAAAGGGTAGCGAGGTAAAGTCCTTGCGCTTGGGGAAGGCATCCTTGAGGGAAAGTTTTGCAAGGCCTGAAGGAAACGAGTTCTTTTTATATAACCTACATATTGCTCCCTATAGCCATCAGGCCATTCCCGGACCAGAACCCACCCGACCAAGGAAGTTATTGCTTCATAAGAGGGAGATAAAGAGACTAATTGGGCTAACCTCGCAGAAGGGCCTGACCTTAGTTCCCTTAAAGATCTACTTTAAGGAGGGAAGAGCAAAGGTTGAGATCGCTTTAGCAAAGGGCAAGAAGAAGTACGATAAGAGGGAGAGGCTAAAGAGAAGGGCCGCTCAGCGGGAGATGGAGCGCGCCCTAAAAAGTAGAGAGGAGAAAGGAGGGGGCGAAAGGTTTCGACAGGGATATTTGATCTAAGAGGAGCATGCCGGCCTCGTCAGGTCGCCGTTAAATACCTGGCAGAAACTTAATTGCCAACGAGCAATTAGCTTACGTCTGCTAAAGAGCAGACACGCTCCTCCCATCTCGCCTGTGGGATGGGATGTGGGTGTCAGAGACACAGGATAGTCTTCTCTTCTCGTTTGAGGAAGAGGGGATGAAAATCCATCAAGCTGGTCCCCATCGATCCTGCCTTTGGGAGAGATGGGGATGAGAGAAAACAAAGGACTAAGCATGTAGCGCCTTTAGAAGGATATTCCTGGACACGGGTTCGATTCCCGTCGCCTCCACGGAATATTAATAATCTTTTGCAAATCAGCAAACGGTTGTGGTTACGAAGCCCGCACCGAATGATATGGCGTAATATCAAAAATCAAAATGATCCGTCTTAGACGGACAAAATGTAAAATTTTGATTTAATCTTTGATATTTGATTTTTTCGTAATCTTTTAACGTATGCCGAAGGATGGAAAATGCAAAAGTGCGGTTATAACAATAAGGGAGGAATGGTGAAGAGAGTTTTGATTGGGCTGGTGGCCATAGCATTAATTGCTTCGCCCCTCTTAGCACAAGAAGAGGTCAAGGTCATCTACGATGAAGGGCAGGCCCAGGCGACCATAAAGTCCCTCACCCTGCAGGGGGTAGACTTCATCTATCTAAAAGAGATGGTCAAGCTCTTCCGGCTCGATCTAGAATGGGATGCCATCACCAAGAAGGTTACTCTAACCTCTGGACCGGACCAGGTCATCTTCTTTGTGGGCAGTTCCCAGATCATGGTCAACGATAGGATCAAAACCCTTACCCAGACCTCCCGCTTCAGTAATGGAGCCGTTCTTCTACCCATAGAGTTTTTAAGCGAGATATCGGATGAGGTCTTAAAAGCCAAGATCGCCTGGGATCCTAGGACGAGGATCTTGAAGATCAGCGGGGGGAGACTCAATATCCGGCAGGTGAGGTACTCCTCCTCCCTCGACTCTACAAGGATCTGTATCGACCTCCTGAAGCCCCTGAGTTATAGGGTGAGGAAGGAACTCCCTGACCAGGTCACGATAGATGTCTATGGAGGGGAGTGTAATCCAGGAGAGTTATCCCGGGAGGTAAACGATGGTCGGGTAAAGAGCATCCAGGCCTTCCAGCTCCCCGATGCTACCCAAATCGTGGTAAGATTACTTGAGGACCTTCCCTATAAGGACTTCACCCTCAAGAATCCCAATCGCATCATCTTAGATATTAACCCTCCCCCAAAGGCTTCTTATAAGATCGCCACCATCGTCATCGATCCGGGGCATGGAGGGAGGGATCCTGGAGCCATAGGAAGGGGAGGGACAAGGGAGAAGGATGTCGTCCTGCCCATTGCTCAGGAATTGAAGAGGCTTTTGGCTGAGAGGCTGGGAGTAAGGGCGGTCCTAACCAGGAGCGGGGACTACTTCGTCCCCCTTGAGGAGCGCACCGGCCGAGCAAATAATGAGCGGGCAGATTTATTCCTCTCCATCCATGCCAATGCCGCCCTGGGAGGGTCGCCTCAGGGAGGCTTCGAGACCTATTTCCACGACTTAGCCCTGACGGAGGATGCCAAGGCAGTAGCCCGGCTTGAAAACTCGGCCATTCGGCTGGAGAAGAAAAGAAGGAAGCCCATGAGCCAGGCAGAGTTCATCCTCTGGGATATGGCCCACAATGCCTTCATGCATGAGAGTAATGAACTTGCCATCCTGGTTCAGGAGGAGATGGATAAGAAGTTGAGGCTTGCGAATAGAGGAGTGAAACAGGCCCACTTCTATGTTTTATCTGGAGCGAATATGCCCTCCATCTTAGTAGAGGTGGCTTTTATCTCTAATCCCAGGGAGGAGAATATGTTGCGGAGCCCCGATTTTCAAAAAAAGGTGGCGGAGGGTCTATATAATGCTATTGCTGCCTATAAGAGAAACTATGAGAGAAGTATGGGCCAATCAATCAGTGATCGGTGGGAAAAGGAATAGGGGATTTGAAAAGAAAGAAAGTTTTAATCCTTCTGGGAGTCTCGGTTTTCTTAATGGTTGCTATTCTTTTGGTCTCTCAGAGGGAGAGGGTATCCTATCGCATCCCCTTTCTTGCCCCAGAGGAGAATGTTAGATTGGTCCGACTCTACTTTGCTTCTCCCGATGCTGACCATCTCAAGGTCGAAGCACGAAGGATACTGAGGGAAGAGAAAATGACTGATGAGGCAAAGGCACTAATTGGGGAGCTCATCAAGGGCCCCCGGGGGAATCTGGATCCCACCATCCCCCCAGGAAGCGAACTCCGTGAATTGTATATCGTTAGTGAGGAGAAATGCGCCTATCTGGATTTTAATCAGGCCCTTCAGACCAATCATCCTGGGGGAAGTGCTGGGGAGCTATTGACCATCTATTCCCTGGTCAATACCCTGGTGGATAATCTGGAAGGCATAGATAGGGTTCAGATCTTAATCGAGGGTGAAACCATCGCGACCCTGGCCGGCCATATCGATACTACCCGACCCCTTCTTCGCAACAGTACCATCGTTGAGTATTGAGATGAAGAGAGCGATCGGGGTCTTCGATTCTGGGGTAGGAGGACTGACGGTGGTAGCCGAGATCATGAGGCAACTTCCCCAAGAGGATGTTATTTACTTCGGGGATACCGCCCACCTCCCCTATGGCCCAAAATCCCCGGAAACTGTCAAGCGCCTGGTTCGGGATAGTATCCGTTTTCTTCGCGAAGAGAAGGTGAAGGCCATTATCCTTGCCTGCCATACGGCATCTGCTTTTGCCCTAAAAGGGATAAGGGAAGAGAATCCCATTCCCATCGTTGGGGTCATCGGCCCCGGAGCAGAAGAGGCCTTGAGGGTCACCAGGAATAAGAGGATCGGAGTAATCGGAACCTATGGAACTATAGAGAGCAGGGCCTATGCTAAAGAATTGAAGAGGCGGGACCCAGAGGCCTTCGTGATCCAGAAGCCCTGCCCGCTCTTCGTTCCTCTGGTGGAGGAAGGTTGGATTAAGAAGGAAGCGACATCACTCATTATAAGGGAGTATTTGGAGCCCTTAAGAGAGGAAGGGATAGATACCCTCATCCTGGGATGTACCCACTATCCTCTCTTGAAGGAAGGGATTGGTCGGGTCATGGGCAAGGTTTTCCTGATCGACTCTAGCCAAGCAACCGTTGCCCATCTTGGGAGGATAATGGAAGAAAAGGCCCTCCTGACCAGGGAGGGGGTCGGTAAACATTCCTTCTTTGTGAGCGATGCCCCAGAGAGGTTTGCCCGCCTGGGCAGAATATTTTTAGGGAAAGAGATTGAGAAGGTAGAGAAAGTAGCGTGAGAAGGATCGAAAGGAACCGAATTAGAGACCTCGTAGCCCAGTTATGCATTCAAGCAAACTACCAACTGCCAGAAGAAGTGACCCAGGCCTTGAAGAAAGCAAAGAGAAGAGAGAGTTCTAGGGTGGCAAGAGAGGTCCTGGATCAACTAATTGAAAACGCCCAAATAGCAAGAGAGGGGATATATCCCCTCTGCCAAGATACCGGAATAGTGGAGATCTTCTTAGAGATAGGAGAAGATGTAAAATTTAAAATGCAAAAGGCAAAAGGCAAAATACAAAGTTTGGAAGAGGCGATTCAAGAGGGGGTAAGAAAGGGGTATCGAAAAGGTTATTTGAGAAAATCCATCGTTAATCCATTAGATAGAAAGAATACCAAAGATAATACCCCAGCCATCACGCACACTAGAATAGTGAAAGGGAATGGGTTAAAGATTACTGTCTTTATTAAGGGCTTTGGGAGCGAGAACGTCTCGGCGACTAAGATGCTTCTTCCCTCTAATGGAAAGGAAGGAATCGTTGATTTTGTCTTAAGAAAGGTTCAGGAAGCGGGAGCCTCACCCTGCCCTCCCATCGTGGTTGGGGTGGGGATTGGAGGAACCTTAGAGAAGTCCAGCCTCTTAGCAAAGGAGGCCCTCCTTCGCCCCCTGGGAAGGCCTCATCCCAAGAAAGAGATCAGAGATCTGGAGAGAGAATTGCTTAAGAAAATCAATGGATTGGGTATCGGTCCCTCTGGTCTGGGAGGCAGAATTACCTCCCTTGCGGTCCATGTCGAGACCTTCCCTACCCATATCGCAGGATTACCGGTAGCGGTCAACATCAACTGCTGCGCCTTGAGATATGCTACAGGAATAGTTTAGCCACTTATCGGCAAACGGAAAATGCAAAAGTCTAGTTACGAGTTAAGGACTCCTTTGACTATAGAGGAAATAAAGAGATTAAGGGCGGGAGATAGGGTGAGGATCTCGGGGACTATCTATACTGCCCGGGATGCAAGCCACAAGAGACTTTTGGCATCTTTAAGGAAGAGATCTTTGCCCATTCCCATAAAGGATCAGGTTCTCTACTATACTGGACCAACTCCCGCCCGGCCAGGAAGGGTAATCGGCTCTTGCGGCCCAACCACAAGTTCGCGCATGGATCCCTATACCATTCCTCTATTAAAGAGAGGCTTAAGAGGAATGATCGGTAAGGGGGAACGTTCTCAGGGAATTATAGAGGCTATAAAAAGGTATAAGGCAATTTACTTCGTGGCCACAGGAGGGGCAGGGGCCCTTCTGGCCCAATCCATTAAGGAAGCAGAGGTAGTCGCCTATCCCGATCTGGGACCAGAGGCCATCTATAGATTAGAGGTAGAAGACTTTCCCGCGATCGTAGCTGTCGACTCTCTGGGAAGAAACCTGTTTGAAAGAGGTAACCAGTAAGATAGGGTCTCCGCCCGAGGCGGATCAGCCTTCGACTGAAACGGTAAACCCTTCACCGCTGGTTACTATAAGCTAAAGCGGCCGGTAAGGGGAGGATTAGGATGCGTGCTGATGGCAGAGCAACGGATAAAATGCGGAGAGTAAAGATTACCAGGAACTACATCAAGCCCGCTGAGGGTTCCTGCCTCATTGAGGTGGGGGATACCAGGGTTATCTGTACCGCCTCTATTGAGGAGAGAGTTCCTCCCTTCTTGAGGGGCTTGGGCGAGGGGTGGATTACGGCAGAATATGGAATGTTGCCCAGAGCTACATGGGATAGATCGTCTCGTGAATCATCCCGGGGACGAATTGGGGGAAGAACCCATGAGATTCAGAGGCTGATCGGAAGGTCCCTAAGAGCGGTAGTTAATCTAAAGGCCTTAGGAGAGAGGACCGTCTGGCTGGATTGCGATGTTATCCAGGCAGATGGAGGGACGAGGACGGCGAGTATCACCGGGGCCTTCGTTGCTCTCTGGGATGCCCTGAACTGGCTAAAGAAGGAGGGTAAGATAACCTCTTGGCCCATTAGAAATTTCGTAGCTGCCACTAGCGTGGGGATTGTGGATGCCAGACCCCTTCTCGACCTGACCTATGAAGAGGACTCTAAGGCAAGCGTAGACATCAATGTGGTCATGACTTCAGAGGGGAAGTTTATTGAGGTTCAAGGGACAGGGGAGTTGCATCCCTTCACAAAGTCCGAGATGGATAAGTTGATAGGTTTAGCAAAGAAGGGGATCGAGGAACTAATCGCTATCCTGAGAGAGGTCTTGGGGAATCCTTAAGTGCAGATAGTCTTGGCAACCAGGAACCCCAAGAAGATAAGAGAAATAAAAGAAATCCTTAAAGGTCTAGATGTAAAGTTCTTATCCCTGAAAGACTTTCCCGAAATAAAAGAGATTAGAGAGTTAGGAAAGAGTTTCTCAGAGAATGCTACCTTTAAGGCAAGGGAGGTTGCCCGTTTAACAAGAAGGATTTCCTTAGCAGATGATTCTGGTCTGGAAGTAGACGCTCTCAAAAAGGGGCCGGGGATCTATTCTGCAAGGTTTGCCCGGAACGATAGGGAGAGAAATAGGAAACTCTTGAAATTATTGAAGGATGTTCCTGCGGGTGAAAGGGGAGCGACCTTTAGGTGCGCAGTAGCCATCGCCACTCCAGATAGAAAGGTCCGGGTAGTAGAAGGGAGATACCGAGGGGAAATAGCCTTCAAAGAGAGGGGCAAGGAAGGCTTTGGCTTTGATCCAGTATTCATTGCTCCCAGATATAATAAGACCTTCGCTGAACTGGGTTTGGAGATAAAGAATAGAATTAGCCACAGATCTCAAGCCTTCCAGAAAGCAAAGAAGCTGCTGAAGCAAATGCCTAAGTAACGGGGACTGGCGCAACTTGGTAAGCGCGGGCCGAAAGAACTGAATAACGGGGCGTGGCGCAGTTTGGTTTAGCGCGCTTGAATGGGGTTCAAGAGGTCGCTGGTTCGAATCCAGTCGGCCCGACCAG
>DLMW01000019.1:0-182 GCA_002478245.1 bacterium UBP18_UBA7526 | reverse complement strand
GATTTGGGATACATCCATTATAAGAGACATCAGTGAAGGTGGAATGAGTTTAACTACTTCTGTTCATCTTCCAATTGATGAGGTAATATCTTTTAAAATAAAAATTCCCTCTAGACCCTTTGAATGGATAGAATTGCAAGGAAGGGTACGTAGATCTGAAGGACTTATATCAGGCACATATG